>DATADA010000226.1:0-18274 GCA_036258775.1 Candidatus Limnocylindria bacterium
CGCTGCGCACCATCAAGCGCCTGGCCGAGGCCGATCCCGGCGCGGGTTCGCGGCGATGAGCCGAAGGCGGGTCGTCGTCACCGGCATCGGCGCCGTGACGCCGGTCGGCACCGGGCGCGCGGCGCTGTGGCGGGGGGTCATGAGCGGGCGCTCCGCGATCCGGCGCATCGACCGTTTCGATCCCGAGCCGTTCCCGAGCCGGGTCGCCGCCCAGATCGACGACTTCGTCGCGGCCGACCATCTCGATGCGCGCCGCGCTCGCCGGCTCGACCGCTTCAGCCAGCTCGCGGTGGCGGCTGCCCGGCTGGCGGCCGAGGACGCGCGCCTGCCGGCGCCGAATGGCGACGCCGGGCGCGTCGGCGTCTTCATCGGCTCGGCCCTGGGTGGCGTGGCGTTCGCGGAGGAGCAGCACTCCGGCTACCTCGCGGGCGGCGCACGGGCCGTGGTACCGACGCTGGCGACCGCGGTCTTCGGCGGGGCGGCCGCGGCGAACGTCGCGCTCGATCTCGGCGTCGTCGGGCCCGCCATCGGCAACGCCAACTCGTGCGCGTCGGGCGCCGTGGCGGTGGGGCAGGCGTTCAGTGCCATCCGCGCCGGCGAGCTCGACGTCGCGCTGGCGGGCGGCGCGGAGGCTCCGCTCGCGCCGCTCACGTTCGGGGCCTTCGCGATGATCGGCGTCCTGTCGCGTCGCAACGACGATCCGCCACGCGCGTCGCGGCCCTTCGACCGCGCGCGCGACGGCTTCGTGATGGGAGAGGCGAGCGCCGTGCTGGTGCTCGAGGAGGCGACCCGCGCGGCGCGGCGCGGCGCGGCGCCGATCGCCGAGGTGGCCGGCTACGCCGCCTCGAACGACGCGTTCCACATGACGGCGCCGCGGCCCGACGGCCGGGAGGCGGCGCGGGCGATCTCGCTTGCCCTCGACGACGCGCGGCTCCCCGCCGAGGCGATCGGATACGTGAACGCGCACGGCTCGAGCACGAGGCTCAACGAGCTGGCCGAGGCGGCAGCGTTCCACGCGGCGCTCGGCGAGCACGGCGGTCGGGTGCCGGTGTCCGGGACCAAGGGCGTCTACGGTCATCCGCTCGGCGCGAGCGGCGCGATCGAGGCCGCCATCACCGCGATCGCGTTGGCGGAGGGCGTCCTGCCCGGCACGTGCAACCTCGAGGAGCTCGACCCCGGCTGCGACCTGAACGTGCTGCGTCGCCCGGCCGAGGCCCAGCCGGACGCGGCGCTCTCGACCTCGTTCGGCTTCGGCGGCATGAACGCCGCGCTCGTCCTGCGCCGGGCCTCCTGAGCGGGCCGTCCGTGCGGCCACCGGTCCTGCTCGGTTCGACCCTCGGCTGGTTCGGGATCAGCCTGGTCGCCGACGGGACGGTCACGCTGCTCGTTCCTCACCGGCTGACGTCTCTCGCTGGCGATCGCGGCGCCGCCACGCTGATCGGGACGGTGACGCTGATCGCCCTCGTCCTCGCGATGCTGGTGCAGCCGGTCGCCGGCGCGCTGTCGGACCGGCTCGGGCGCCGGGCGGTGATTGTCGGCGGCGTGCTGGCGGTCGCCGGCCTCGCCGTCGTCCCCGCGGCCTCGATCCCGGCGGTCGCCGCCGGCGGAACCCTGGCCCTGGTCGGCGTGAGCGTGGCGCAGGCGGGGCAGCAGGCGCTCATTCCCGACCGGGTCGACGCGGCCGGGCGCGGCCTTGCGGCCGGCCTGAAGGGTGGCTTCGACGTGGCGGGGGCAACCGTCGCGTTCCTCCTGCTCGCCTGGCTGCTGGGCGACGGCCGCGATGGCCCCGCCGCCGCGAGCCTGGCGGTCGGGCTGGCAGTGGCGCTGCTCGCCGGCCTCGCGCTGCTGCGAGCGGGCTCCCCGGCTGCGGCGCCCTTGCAGGCACCCGGGCGCGCGACCCGCGCCGGCTGGAGTCGGCCGCTGGCACGCGTGGTGGTCGCCCGCTTCCTCTTCCTGCTCGGCGTCTACGCGGTGGGGCGCTTCCTCCTCCTCTTCGTCGCCGAGCGGCTCGACCTCGGCGCGGACGAAGCAGCCGGCCAGGCCGGCGGGGCGCTCGCGCTACTGGCGCTCGTCACCGCGGTCGCGTCGGTCCCCTCCGGCTGGCTGGCCGACCGGCTCGGGCGCAGGAGTATGATGGTCGCCGGAGCGGCGCTCGCCGCCGCGGGGATCGGCCTGCTCGCCACGGCGGAGCGGATGGAGGCGGTGCTCGCCTTTGGGACGCTCATGGCGCTCGGCAGCGCCGCGTTCGGGGCCGGCTCATGGGCGCTGCTCACCGACCTGGTCGCGCCATCGGGGGCGGGGCGCCTGCTCGGCCTCGCGAACTTCGGGACGGCCGGTGCCGCCGCCGCCGCGGGTCTGGCGGGCCCGATCATCGACGCCGGCGAGCGGGTGGCGCCGGGTCTCGGCTTCACGCTCGCCCTCGGCGCCGCGGCTGCCGCGTCGCTGGCGGGCGGCTTGCTGGTCCTGGGCATGCGCGCCGGTGCGGCGCCCGATGCCGTGGGCGACCGGCTCTCCAGCGAGGCTGCCTGACCGATGCTCCGCCGTTTCCACGTCGACATTCCGTCGTCACTGGCGCTCCTCTACGCCCCTCTCCAGAAGGTGACCGAGCGGCTGCGCGTCACGAGGCGCGGCAGCCGCCGGTTCGAGCCGCGCGACATCCTGCTGCCCGACGGCTACGTCGCCGAACTCGTCGCCGATGGCTTCACCGCGCCGGTGCACTGCTCGTTCGATCCCGACGGCCGCGTCTACGTCACGGAGGCCGGCCACAAGACGGAGACGCCGCCCCGCATCTACCGGGTGGAGCCGGGGAGCGGTGCGAAGGAGATGATCGTCGAGCTGCCGCCGGGCCGCTTCTGGCCGACCGGCGCCGCGACCGGCACCGCCTGGCACGGCGGCAGCCTCTACCTGTCGAACACCGACTCGATCCTCCGGATCGACCCGGACGGCACGCTCCAGGAGGTCGTCACCGGCCTGCCGGGCCGAGGCGATCATCAGACGAACCACCCGCTGCTCGGTCCGGACGGGCTGCTCTACTGGGGACAGGGCAGCGCCACGAACATGGCGGTGGTCGGGCCGGACAACTTCGGCTACGAGTGGCTGCCGAAGTTCCCGGACGTCTGCGACGTCCCGGCGCAGGACATCGTGCTCGCCGGCCGGAACTTCCGCTCACCCAACGTCCTGGGCAACGTCCTCGGGAGGGTCGAGACGGGCGGGTTCGTCCCGTTCGGCACACCGACCGAGCCCGGCCAGCGCGTACCCGGCAGCCCGAAGTGCAACGGCGCGATCCTGCGCTGCGCGCTCGACGGCTCGAACCTGGAGGTCGTCGCCTGGGGCCTACGCAACCCGTACGGGCTCGCCTTCGCGCCCGACGGACGGCTCTTCGCGACCGAGCACGGCAGCGACGAGCGCGGCGCGCGCTACCTGGTCGGCGACCTCGACGACTTCTACGAGATCCGCGAAGGCGCCTGGTACGGCTGGCCGGACTTCGCCTCCGGGATCCGGCTCGACGACCCGCGCTGGTCGCCGGGCGCCGTCCGGCCGGAGCCGCTGCTCGCCGAGTTCCCCGATCCTGAGCCGCCCGCCCCGCTCCTCAGCTTCGAGCCGCATGCCGGCGCCAACGGCCTGGACTTCAGCCGGTCGGAGGAGTTCGGGTTCGTCGGCCAGGCGTTCGTGGCGCTCTTCGGCGATCTCGCGCCGGTGACGACTGCGCGCCAGGTGGTGCCGGCCGGGTTCAAGGTCGTGCGGGTCGATCCCTCGAGCGGCGCGCTCGTCGACTTCGCGGTCAACCGGATCCAGGGGCCCGCCTCGAAGCTGTTCCATGGCGGCTTCGAACGGCCATCACACTGCGCCTTTGGCCCCGACGGCGCGCTCTACGTCGTCGACTGGGGCGAGATCAAGATCGCGCCCGAGAAGGGCGGTATCCGGATGAAGCAGGGGACGGGCGCGCTGTGGCGCATCCGCCGTGAGCCGGGCCTGCCGGCGGGCGAGCTGCCACCCGCCCCTCGTCGGGTGCCGTTCTACCCGATTCAGGCGGCGATCGTGGTCGCTGCCGCCATCGGCGTCGTCGTCGCCGTCCGCGCGCTCGTGCGGCGCCTGCGGCGACGTCCGTAGAATCGGCTCATGACCGATCCCGCCTTCGAGGCCGACCGGAGCGAGCGCGGAGCGGTCGAGGACGTCCTCGACCCGGGCGCCGCTGCCGGGGCGACCGGCGACAAGGTCGCCGCCTATTCGCGACCGGTCGCCTACCGCGGCTGGCAGCGCGAGGACACGCGGCACGTCTGGACGCTCGAGCCCGACGACGCCGGGCGGTTCCACGCCGTCACGCTCTCCCGCCGCGAGCCGGACGGGGCGTGGGAGGCGACCGCCGACCAGCCGTACTCGTCGCTCGGCGAGGCGCAGAGCTGGGCGACGGAGCTGTTCCGCAGCACGCAGGATCCGACCACCGGATAGCGGGCGTCTCCGGCCGCGGCTAGCGGTGGTTGTAGAGCTCGATCCTCCAGCGCCACTCCGAGCCGTCGGGGGCGTTCCACCACGCGACAAGCGTCCCGACCTCGCCGCCGGGCAGGATCACGAGCGCCCCGAGGTCGGCCTCTGCCGGCCAGCGGTCCTCGCGCGTGATCTCAGAGGCGGACCGCGCCAGCCGGGTCATCGGGAAGTAGTCAGTCTGGCGCTCCAGGGGCTCGCCCCGCGCGATCGGCTCGCCGTCACCACGACGAACGACGACCGCCAGCCGATCCGGCGCGGCGTGCACCCACAGCACGTCGGTGGGATCGATCCGACCACGGGCGAACGGGAGGCCGGTGGCGGCCGCGGCCGGGTACCACAGCTCCCAGGTTTCGAGCTCGGCCGGCATCCACGGAGTTCCTCGGTTGTGGTGTGTGGCACATTGTGCCCACGAGCGCCGCAGGTCGCCGTTGCAGCCGACCTGACCTTCGACGGCTACGGCGACCCGGTGTCGGTCGAGGCGCCGGCGGAGGACCAGGTCGGGGAGGGCGGGCCGTTCTTCCCGTTCCCGCGGATCGAGCCGTCCACCCGACGGACGAGTCCGGCGAGGGCGCGGATGAACTCCGGCATCGTGTTGAGCGACTCGATGCGCAGGAACGCCAGGCCGGCCTCCTCCGCCTGGGCTCGAGCGGCGATGTCCACGTCGTACAGGACCTCGAGGTGGTCGGCCAGGAACTGGATCGGCGCCACCAGCACCGAGCGCCGGCCGTCGGCCGCCAGCTGCGGCAGGAGATCGGCGAAGTCGGGCTTCATCCACTCCCCGGGCTCGTGGCCGGCCGACTGCCAGCAGAAGTGCCACCGCTCGCCGCCGAGACCCGCCCGCGCGGCGACCGACTCGGCCGTCGCGCGGAGCTGCGCCAGGTAGCCGGGATCCTGCTCGGCCACCGGCCGCGGCAGCGAGTGGGCGGTGAGCAGCACCGGCGCCCGATCGCGGTCGACGGCCGGCAGCCTCGCCAGCCCCTCGCCGATGCGCCGCGCGACGGCGCCGATGAAGGACTCATCCGCGTACCAGGCCGGCGCCACCCGGGCGTCCACGCCTGCCTCGGCGGCCGCCTGCGCGAGCGCGCGACGGTAGCCGCCCATCAGCAGCTCGGAGTGCTGCGGGCTCATCACCACGCCGCGCACGCTCGTCACGCCGTCGGCGACGAGCGCACCGACGGCCGATTCGATCGACGGCTCCGAGAAGCGCATCGCCGCCTCGACCCGCGTGCCGTCGGCCAGCTCGCGCTCGAGCGCGGCGGCCTGCGCGCGGGTGATCTCGACGAGCGGCGACGAGCCGCCGATCAGCTGGTATCGGCGCCGGAACTCGGCGACGAGCTCGCCGGACGGCTGCCGCCCGCCGCGCACGGCAGCGAGGTAACGCCCCACGTCGTCGAGCGACGATGGTGAGCCGTACGTCATAAGCAGGACGCCGAGGCGGTCCCTCACGAAGGCACCGGCGCACCGACGCGCGCGCTGCGCTCGTGGACGTAGGCCACCAGCTCGCGGAGGATTGCGGGGTCGCTGTCGGGGAGCACCCCATGGCCGAGGTTAAAGATGTGCCCGGGGCGGCCGGCGGCCTGTGCCAGGACGCGGTCCGTGCCCTCGCGAGCGGCGTCCCAGCCGGCGAGGACGCGTACCGGGTCGAGGTTGCCCTGGACACCGCGATGCCGACCGATTCGCGACCACGCCGCGTCGAGCTCCTGGCGGTGGTCGATTCCGAGCAGGTCGCCGCCGGCGGCGGCCAGCTGCTCGAGCAGCGCCGCGGTCTGCGTCCCGAAGTGGATGGTCGGCACGTCGCGCACCGACCGGAAGACCCGAGCGCTGTGTGGCGCGACGTGGCGAGCGTAATCGGACGGCGAGAGCGCGCCGACCCACGAGTCGAAGAGCTGCAGCACCTGGGCGCCCGCGTCGGCCTGCGCGCGCAGGTAGCGGCCGACGACCTCGGCCAGCTTGCCGAGGAGCGCGTGCCAGGCGTCGGGCTCGCGGTACATGAACGCCTTGGCGACCGCGTACTCGCGCGACGGCCGTCCCTCGATGAGGTAGCACGCCAGCGTGAACGGCGCGCCCGAGAACCCGATCACCGCGCGCCGGCCCTCGAGCTCGCGCCGGACCAGCCGGATCGCGTCGAGCACGAACGGGACCTCGGCCTCGGGCTCGATGACGCGCAGCGTGTCCACGTCAGCGGCGGTCCGAATCGGGTTGTGGATGATCGGACCGATCTCCGGCTGGATCTCGAGACGGACGCCCATCGGCTCGAGCGGCAGCATGATGTCGGCGAACATGACCGCGGCGTCGACGCCGAAGGCCGCGATCGGCATCAGCGTCACCTCGGCGCAGAGATCCGGCGTCTTGGCCAGGGTCAGGATGTCGTGGCGCTCCCGCAGGCGCCGGTAGTCGGCGAGGCAGCGGCCCGCCTGCCGCATGAACCAGACCGGCGTCGCGTCGACACGCTCACGGCGCGCCGCCGCCAGGAACCGGCGCTCGCCGCTCATGGGCGCCACCGAGGCGGTCTGCGTCTGGCTCATCCATCTCCTCCGGCGACGGCGAAGGCCGAGCGCGCCGCGGCCAGCGTCTGACGCAGCTCCTCATCGCGGTGCGCGGCCGAGATGAACCAGGCCTCGTACGGCGACGGCGGGAGGTGGACGCCGGCATGGAGCATGGCAGCGAAGAAGCGGCCGAACCGCGCGTCGTCCTCGAAGAAGACCGTGAGCAGGCTCGCGACGCGTGCGACGCGCACCCGAGCTTTCGCCTCGGCGGCCGCGTCGAGGACGCCCGCCTCCAGCCTTTGTCCATACTCCTCGAGACGCGCGTAGACCGGTGGGGTGAGCTCGGCGATGGTCGCGATGCCGGCGGCCATCCCGACCGGGTTGCCCGACAGGGTGCCGGCCTGGTAGACCGGCCCCAGAGGGGCGACCAGCTCCATCAGCTCCCGGCGGCCGCCGTACGCCGCGACGGGCATGCCTCCGCCGATGATCTTGCCCAGCACGGTGAGGTCCGGCCGCACCGCGTAGCGCTCCTGCGCACCGCCCCGCGCCACCCGGAAGCCGGTGATCACCTCGTCGAACACGAGCAGCGCGCCGAACCGGTCCGCGAGGCGGCGGAGGCCCGCGAGGTAGCCCGGCCGCGGAGGAACCACGCCCATGTTGGCGGCGACCGGCTCGACAAGGATCGCCGCCACGCCGCCGCGATGGGCGAGCAGGACCGATTCGAGCGCCGCCAGGTCGTTGTACGGAACCACCAGCGTGTCGCGCGCGGTGCCCTGCGTCACGCCGGCCGACGCCGGCAGCCCAGTGGCGCTGGACCCGGCGCGGACCAGCAGCGCGTCGGCGTGGCCGTGGTACGCGCCGGCCATCTTCACGATCCTCGGGCGACCGGTCGCCGCGCGGGCGAGCCGCACGGCGCTCATCACGGCCTCGGTCCCGGAGGACACGAACCGAAGACGCTCGATGGACGGCACCGCGGCTCGAATCGCCTCGCCGAGCTCGAGCTCCCCCGGGGTCGGCATCCCGAAGCTCGCGCCGAGCGCGGCTGCCTCCGAAATGGCGGCAACCACGGCGGGATGGGCATGGCCGAGGATCGCGGCTCCCCACGAGCCGACGTAGTCGACCAGGTCGTTGCCATCGGCGTCCCACACGCGGGGGCCGGCCCCGCGCTCGATGACGCGCGGCGTCCCGCCGACCGCCCGAAAGGCGCGGACCGGGGAGTTGACGCCGCCGGGAAACAGGCCCTCGGCGCGCGCCATCAGCTCCGCGGAGCGCGTGGCGCCCACGACCGTCACGTTCGCGGCGACAGCATCGAGAGCACCTCGCCGACTGGACGGTGGATGCCCGTCACGATCGGCGTGTCGCGCACCGTGGCCCGACGCGACTCCGTCTCGCGCAGCTCCCGCACGAGGTCCTGGAAGGCGACCAGGTCGTCGGTCTCGTAGGCCACGATGAACTCCTGGTCGTCGAGGCCGAACGAGTAGGCGAGCAGCTGACGGACCTGCGGGTAGCGGTGTCCCACGCGCATGTGCCCGCGCATCACCTCCTGGCGCTCCTCGGCCGGCGCCAGATACCAGTCGACGCTCTTCACGAAGGGATAGACGACCAGGTACCGGCTCCGCTCGCCCGCGAACAGGCTCTGCTCCTGGCTGGTCGGTCGCCGCACGTACTGGCTCGGCCGCGTCAGCCCGATCATGCTGATGCTCGGCGTCAGCCAGCGGCCGATCCCGGTGCGCAGCAGCGATGCGGCCGTCTCCTCCAGATCCTCGAGCCGATCGGCCATGCGCCACAGCAGCAGGTCCCCCTCCGTCCGGAGCCCGATGGTCGAGTACGGGTGCTGGACGACTCGCCCCTCGACCTCCGCCGCCTCGCGGCAGAAGGCGTCGAGGTCGTCCCGCCGGAGCTCCGGCGGCAGTCGGCGCCAGGCCGGATCCAGGCGCAGCAGCCAGGCGTGGACGAACCGTTCGTCGCTCACCGCTCGGCCTCCAGCAGCCAGCCGGCGGCTTCGGCCGCGAAGTAGGTCAGCACGAAGTCGGCGCCCGCCCGCCGGATCGCAGTCAGCGTCTCGAGCGCGGCCGCCCGGCGGTCCAGCCAGCCGCGCTCGGCGGCCGCACAGATCGCGGAGTACTCGCCCGAGACCTGGTAGGCGGCGATCGGCAGGTCGAACCGGGCCCGCGCCGCGGAGACGAGGTCGAGGGCGGGGAGGGCCGGCTTGACCAGCAGTACGTCCGCTCCCTCGGCGGCATCCGCGGAGAGCTCGCGCATCGCCTCCCGGCCGTTGGCGGGGTCCATCTGGTAGCCGCGGCGGTCACCGAAGGCGGGCGCCGAGCCGGCCGCCTCCCGGAACGGGCCGTAGAAGGCGGATGCGTGCTTCGCCGCATACGCCATGACCGCCACCTGCGGCATCCCCGCCTCGTCGAGCGCGGCGCGGATGGCCGCCACCTGCCCGTCCATCATGGCGCTCGGCGCGACGACGTCCGCGCCAGCCTCCGCCAGCGAGGTCGCCGCTCGAGCGAGGAGCGGCAACGTGGCGTCGTTGTCCACCTCGACGCCGCCGCGCCCCTCGCGCAGGACGCCGCAGTGGCCGTGGCTGGTGTACTCGCACAGGCACACGTCGGCGATGACGGCGAGCTCCGGGACGGCCGAGCGCAGCGCGCGGATCGCCCGCTGCACGACGCCGTCGTCGCCCCACGCGCCGGAGCCGACCGGGTCCTTCCCGACCGGCAGCCCGAACAGCATGACGCCGCGGATGCCGCTGCGAGCCAGTCGCTCGGCGTCCGCCGCAAGGAGGTCGGCGCTGAGCCGGGACTGCCCGGGCATCGCGTCGATCGGCTCGCGAATCCGGCTGCCGGCGCGCACGAAGAGCGGCTGCACCAGGTTCGCCGGGTGGACGCGCGTCTCGCGGACGAGGGCGCGGAGAGCGGGCGTGCGACGCAGCCTGCGGCCCCGGAGGGCCATGGCGGGCGCGGCCACGTCTGCTGCCGGGCCGTCGAGCAGGGTCATGTCTCCTCCCGCGTGAAGTGCAGCGCGACCGCCGCGGCGAGTCCGACGGCGGTGTGCTCCTCGGCGACGGCGGCGACGGTGAGGTGGCACCCCTCCGCCGCCCGCGCGGTCACGGGCCCGATACAGAACGCCGGAAGCCGCCGTGCGCGGTGCAGCCCGTCGCTCGACGCAAGCTCGACGAGTCCGTGCACCGTCGAGGAGCTGGTGAAGGTCAGGCCGTCGACCCCCTGTTCGAGCGCCTCGGCCAGGCGGCGACGCGATCCTTCCGGGGCGATGATCGTGCGGTAGGCGACGACCTCGTTCACCAGCGCCGAACGCGCCTCGAGGGCCGCGCGCAGCTCGGGGGTCGAGGCATCGGCGCGGGCGAGCAGCACGCGGCGGCCGGCGACGTCGTCCATTCCCTCGGCGATCGCGGCGGTCAGGTACCGCTCCGGCACGTGCGAGGCGCGGAGGCCGTACGCCGCCAGGCGGGCCGCGGTCGCCGGTCCCACGGCAGCGATCCGGACGGAGGAACGCAGCGGACGCGCGGAACCGGCCGCCCGCCGTCCGACGACCTCGGCGCCGTTGGCACTCGTCACCACCAGCCAGTCGCCGTCGCCGAGGGCTTGGAGCGCGCCGTCGAGCGGGCTCTCCGGGGCGGCCTCGATCTCCACGGTCGGGACCGTCACCGACTCGATTCCGCGATCCGCGAGGAGGGCGGCCAGCTCGCCGGCCTGCGCGGCCGGTCGGGTCACCAGGACGCGGCTCATGCGCGCGCCGCCACCCCGGCCCGCAGCGCGTCGGCGGCGGCGGCGACCACGGCGTCAGGATCGTCCGAGGGTCCCGTCACATCGGCCCGGACGAGCTCGCCGCCGTGCGCATAGGCGGCACGCAGCCGGAGCCGGCCGTCGTGGACCTCGCCCAGCGTGCCGAGCGCCGCCAGGCAACCGCCGCCGATCGTTCGCAGCAGCGCGCGCTCGGCTTCGACCGCCCTCCGCGTGGGCGCGTGATCGAGGCGCTCGAGGGCCGCACGACGCGACGCGTCGTCGGAACGGCACTGGACCGCCAGGGCACCCTGCGCCGGCGCCGGCAGCATGACGTCGTACGGCAGCCGCACAGCGTCCTGCTGCGTCCCGAGCCGGTCGAGCGCCGCGGCGGCGACGACGAGCGCGTCGAATTCGCCGCGCTGCAGTCGGGCCAGGCGCGTGTCGACGTTGCCGCGGACCGGAACCGCGACGAGATCCGGGCGGCGAGCGCTGAGCTGCGCCGCGCGGCGCGGGCTGCTGGTGCCGATCCGTGCAGCGGGCGGAAGCCGCTCGATGAGCGCCTCGGCCGACGCGCGGTGGCCCGGCCGGCCGCGCACGATCAGCACGTCGCGGGCATCGCCGCGCTCCGGCACCGCGGCCACTCGCAGATCGCTCCTGGGCTCCGTCGGAAGGTCCTTGTACGAGTGGACCGCGGCGTCGACCCGGCGCTCGCGGAGCGCCGCCTCGAGGTCGGAGGTGAACTGCCCGTCCGGGGCGGTCCACGAGCCGCCGGGACGCCGCCTGCTGAGGCGGTCGCCGCGCGTCTCGATCACGACCTCTTCGATGGGGCCGATGCCGAGCGAGTCGAGGCCGCGCTCCACCAGCCTCGCCTGGGCCAGCGCCAGCGCGCTCCCGCGGGTCCCGAGGCGCAGCGCTTCGGTCTCCCTCACGCGCCGAGACCGAACAGCTCGACCACCGCGTCAGCCGCCTCGCCGCGGCGTCGAAGCCGCACGGTTGGCTCGTGCAGCAGCTCATTGAGCATCGCGGTCGCCATCGCGTCGATCGCCGCGAGCTGACCGGCGTCGTACCGGGCCTCGCGCGCGAGGCGTGCAACGTGGCGCTCCTTCACGCCCGCCGCCCGGGCGTGGAGCCGTGCGACCGCGCCGGTCGCCGCGCGCTGCTCGGCCCACTCGGCGAACGCGAGAGCCTCGGCGCGCGCCTCCGCCCTGAAGGCGCTCTCTCGCGCGCCGAGCGGCGACGTGGCATCCGCCGCGGCGAGGGAGTCCAGGTCGCAGACGCGTCCGGCGAGTGAGGCGCGCAGCCCGGGCGCGAGTGCCGGAGGGCTGGAGAGGTCGACGATCAACGGACGCGCGTGGCCGAGCCCGAGCGCATCGAGCAGGCTGCGCCCGCCGCGCACGGCGACGGCCACGACATCGAACTGCCCGACCGCCGCCAGGGCCTCCTGACGGGAGGCGGCCGCGGGCTTCCTTCCCGACACGCGCTCCAGCTCGAGCGCGAGCCGCTGCGCCCGCTCCGCGCGACCGGATGCCACCGTCACGGCCATGCCGGCGTCCAGGAACCGCGCGGCGAGGATGCGTCCCATCTCCCCGGTGCCGAGGACGAGTGCGCGGCCCCGCACCGGATCGGCGAGGTTGGCGATGGCCCAGCGGGCCGCCCGATCCGCGAGCGAGCGGTCGCCTCCCGGTGCCGCGTGAGACCGCACACGCCGGCCGAAGCGGATCGCACGTCGGAAGAGCTCGTTCAGGAGCGGCCCGCTGTGGCACGCGCCGAGCGCGGTCTCGTAGGCGCCGCGCACCTGGCCCAGCAGCTGCTCCTCCGCCACGACCGCCGAGTCCAGACCGCCCGCCACGAGAAAGACGCGCTCGGCTGCTTCGACCCCGTGGACCTCCCGGGTCGCGGCGGGCCTGCTGTGTGTGCTCGAGCGCGCGATCCCGACGAGCTCGACCCGATGGCAGGTCCGGAGCAGGACGTGCTCGGGGAGTTCCGCCGCGAGCAGCTCGAGCGCGGCAGCCGCCCTCTCACGCTCCTCGGTGCCCGCCTCGCGGAAAGTGGCCGCGATGACGAAGAGGGCGCCGACTCCGGATGGCGGGGATGCCGACCGGCTCGCGGCCTGGATTCTGCGGAAATCTGAGTCGTGGGCAGTCAACGGTGTGAGGCTATGAGCCGATCGCGTGCCCGTCAAACCGAGACTCAGATTTCCTGAGATTCCGCCGGACCCGTGTTCTCAGCGCTCCATCGACACGCCCCCGTCGGTCAGTCGCCCGGCGCGGGGTCGTCGTGTGCGAGCAGGTCGGCGTTCATCGCCATGCCGGCGGACGAGCCGTCGGCCGCAGCACCCATCGCGTGGTGGGGCTCATCGGCCCGTCGCACGTCACCCGCCGCGAAGACCCCCGGGACCGAGGTGCAGCCGCTGGCGTCCACGACCACGAAGCCATCGGCCGTCAGCGCGCAACCCAGCTGAGCGGCGAGCTCGCCACGCGGCGCCGGGTCGGGCGACACGAAGATCGCGCGCCGCTCGACCGAGGACCCGCCGACGAAGGAGACGATGACCGAGCCATCGCGCTCCTCGACGCGTTGCACCGGGTCGGTTCGCACCCCGATCCTTCGCGTCTCGAGCCACCTGCGCTGCGTCTCGTCCAGCCGCAGGCCGTCGCAGGCGAAGACGACCAGGTCGGTCGACCAGGCGCGCACCGTCCGCACGTATGGCAGGCCGGCCTCCGGCGAGACGAGCACGCCGAGGGCAGCGTCGCGGAGCTCCCACCCGTCGCAGTACGGGCACGTGACGGCTCGCGTGCCCCACAGCTCCTCGAGGCCCCGGACGGGCGGCAGGCGGTCACGCACGCCGGGCGCCAGCAGGACGCGACGCGCCGGCACCCGGGTCCCGTCGGCGAGGAGCGCTTCGAACCGATCGATGCTGCCCCGCAGATCGCTGACGCGCGCGTCTCGCCGCTCTACCGCCTCGTACTCGGCCATCTCGCGCCAGATCTCGTCGCGGAACGCCGCCGGCGGCATGCCGTCGCGAGACGGGAAGCCGTGCATGGCGTGCGCCGACCGGTTCCGGTAGTCGCCGGAGTCGCACACCACGACGCTCCGGCGCGCGCGACCGAGCGCGAGCGCAGCGCCCAGCCCGGCGGGGCCACCTCCGATGACCAGCGCGTCGACCGTCGAACCGTTCATGCGATGATGCCGACCGTCGGCCGCGCGCCCGCGAGCCTCGCGGCCGCCGGATCCGAACACGAGCACGAGCCCACCCCATGCCTCAGCTGGACGCAAAGGCGAGAGCCCGCCTTCCGAACAGCGCGTTCGCCTACGTCGACTCGAAGGGCCGCCGGCGCCTTCCGATCCACGACGAGCCACATCTGCGCAACGCCCTGGCACGCTTCAACCGGACGAAGTTCGAGGACGAGGCCGCAAGGGAGCGAGCCCGACGCAAGATCCTCGCGGCCGCCAAGAAGTTCGGGATCGTGCCGATCGGCTTCATCACCGGACAGCTCCAGTCTCAGTCGGAGCGGGCGGCCGCCAGCCGGCTCATCATCGAGCTCGGCGAGGTCGGCGCACCGGGTGAGCTCGAGGAGCGCCTGCGTCGCGCGCTCCGCGACCCGACGCTGTGCGTCCTCTACTGGTCCGAGTCGGCCGAGGGGTACGTCGGCGCCGACCAGCAGCCGGCCAGTCTTCCCGGCGAGGGAGAGGGGCGCGCGGTCACCCTGCTCGAGAGGCACGGCCGGCCGATGGCGGCGCTCGTCCACGACCGGTCGGTGCTCAACGACCCGGACCTGGCCAAGACGGTGACGGCCGCCGTCCGGCTGGCGATCGAGAACGAGCGCCTGCATGGCGAGGTGGAGGCCCGTGGCGGCGACCCGCGCACGCTCCCGAGCGGGTTCGTCACGTTCCTCCTTGCCGACATCGAGGACTCGACCGGGCTCCTCGGCCGGCTCGGCGAGCGCTACGGCGCCGTCCTCGCGGACCTCCGGCGACTGATCCGTGCCGCCGTCCGCCGGGCCGGCGGGCGCGAGGTGGACGCGCGCGCGGACGAATACTTCGCGGTCTTCGAGAGCGCGCCGGCAGCGGTCAGCGCGGCCGTCGCGGTGCAGCGTGGGATCACCGCGAAAGCCTGGCCGGACGGAGCCGACGTGCGGCTCCGGATCGGAATCCACAGTGGTCGGCCCGCGCTCAGCGAGACCGGCTACATCGGGCTGCCGGTGCACATGGCGGCCCGTGTCTGCTCGGCGGCGCACGGCGGTCAGATCCTGCTCTCGGGCGACGCCGAACGGGCGGTCGACGGCTCCGCGCCGCCGGGCGTGGAGTTCCGCGACCTCGGCAGTCATCGGCTGCAGGGGCTGCCCGAGCCCGAGCCCCTCTTCCAGGCGCACGCAGCGGACCTCCCTGGAGACTTTCCGCCGCCCCGCGCGGCGGCGGCCTCGTTCGAGCACCGGGTCGGCCACTGGCGACCCGCCCGGTCGACACGCGCGTGACGGGTCATCAGCCCGCTCTCTCGGACGCTCGCGGCCCGCGACGTGGCGGGAGCGTGCGTTCTGGCGCGATCCGCAGGACGCGGCGGTGGCGCAAGGGCCGCTCAGCGATCGGCGGAGTCGAGCGGCGACCGCGTGGGCTCGCTCGACTCGACCTCGGAGCGCGCCTCGGCCAGCTCGCGCAACAGCTCGGGATGCCAGTCGGCGCTGCCGTCGAGCGCGTCGCGGACGAGGTCGAGGATCTCGACCGACCGGCCGCGAAGACCGTCGAGGGCCGCCGCCCGCTGCTCGTCGCTCAACTCCGATCGCGCCAGACGTCCGACTTCGGCGCGGTACGCGACGAGCACCGCTCTGATCTGGAGTCGCGCCCGTTCCGGGCTCTTCACCGTGGCAGCGTTCGCCCCCTCCTTGTCCCATCGCACTTCGGCAAGCCGCATGCCGTAACGGTGTCGCGCTCGGGAGGGCAGACGGCCGCACGCGATCCGCAACGGGGACCCGACGATGATCACGCTCCGCAGGGACAGCGAGATCCACGGCGTCGACGGACGGGCACGGAGCCCGAGGGAGCTGATCCTCGTCGCCGCGCCGATGCGGTTCACGCCGACGGGCATCCGGACTCGCCTCGCCGGCCGCTGATCAAGAAGGACGCCATGCTCCCGCTGCCCGACCCCGCCGCTCTCGTCGGCAGGGCGGTGCCGCATCTGCGGCTGCCCGCCACATCCGGCGGCAGCGTCGACCTCGCGGGCGTGGGCCGGCCACGGGCAGTGGTCTACCTCTACCCGATGACCGGCCGCCCGGGCATCCCGATGCCGCGTGGTTGGGACGAGATCCCCGGCGCTCGCGGATGCACCCCGGAGTCATGCGGCTTCCGCGACCATCACGCCGAGATCGCCGCCCGGGGCGCGGAGGTGTACGGCCTCTCCGCGCAGACCACCGACGACCAGCGGGAGGCCGCCGAGCGGCTGAACCTGCCGTTCCCGTTGCTCTCCGACCACGAGCTGCGCCTCGCAGCCGAGCTCCCCCTGCCGACCTTCCGTGCCGACGGCCGCGTGCTCTACGGCCGGATCACCCTCGTGCTCAGGGAAGGGCGGGTCGAGCACGTCTTCCACCCCGTTTCCGAGCCCGCCCGCCACGCCGAGGAGGTCCTCGCCTGGCTCGCCGGCCGCGCCGTCGACGGGTGACCACGGCGGACCACGCCGGCTGAGCGGCCCGCGGTCACGCGACCGCAGCCAGCCGGGCGACACCGATCACGACGCCGAGCAGCAGCGCGACCGTCCCGCCGCCCAGAAGCGCCAGGCGCGAGGCGGCCGCCTCGCAGCGCGGCAGGCGGCTTCCGCCGGCGCGCTGGGCATCGGCCTCGGCGCCGCCCAGGACGAGCATCGCCGCGAGGCCCGTCCCGACGTCGAGGAGATCCGTGGCGCGTCCGCGGGCCACGCCCCGCTCGCCCATCTCGAACGCGTACCGCTGGCGCGACAGCTCGTCTCCTCCGGGTCCCGAGAGCACGCGGACGCTGGCGTCCCAGGCTGAGCCGGGCGGGACGACGATCGCATCCGCGACGAAGCGATCCGGGCCCGCGGCGGGGTCGTGCGCCCCGGCGTGACCGCCGGTCGACTCCCCCGCCGTGGCAGACGAGGCGTCGGTGTGCCGCAGCGGGACGCGCGTCCGACCGCCCGTGTCCAGCCGATCGAGCACCAGCTCCAGGCTCGCCGCGCCGAGCGCCCCATCGGCGTCGACGGCCACCCGGTTGACGCCCGGCCGGCCGGGCACGAGCTCGAGCGACATGCCCGGGACCAGGCGCCCGAACGCGTCCGGAACCGGCGCGATCGGAACGCCCTCGGCCGTCTCGACCGGCGGAGTCGTCGACAGGATGCCGGTCACCAGAAGGACCGCCGCCGCAAGGGCGGATTCGGCGAGCAGCCGACGGCGGAGGCCGCCGAGCCAGCCGAGCCGCCGGCCGGCGACGAGGTAGTTCAGGCCGCCGACGACGAGCGCGGCGCCGGCCAGGCCGAGCTTGACGAGGAGGGCGGTCCCGTACTCTGTCGCGGGGTCGATCAGCGTCCCCGAGAGACTCCACGCGGCGTAGATCCCGGTCGCCGCCACGAGCCCGATCGATACGAGCGCGAGGGCCGAAAAGCGCGGCACCAGCTCTCCGGGGGCCGGCGCAGCATCGCCGACGGCGCCGGGTCGCACCGACAGCAGGGCCAGCATCGCGACGCCGCTGAGCCAGACGGCCACGGCGGCGACGTGAACGACCTGGCCCACCGCGGGACCGAGGCTCGCCTCGGCCGCCGCATGCCCGGCGGCCACGAGCAGGCACGTCGCGCCGAGCGCGGTCGCCGCCGCCACCGCCAGCGCCGTCCCCGTCCGCCGCGAGGCGAGCCCGATCACCAGCCCGCCGCCGAGCGCCATGGCCGCCGCGCGGGCGAGCTGGAGGGCACCGGTACGGCTGTCGAAGAGGTAGCCGACGGCGTCGCCGCCTTCGATGCCGAGGGCGGCTGACACGAGCACCACGAACGTCGCGGCCGCCGAGACCAGCAGGAGTCCGCCGAGGGCGCGCACCAGACCGGCGCGCAGCGGACGGCGCAGGACGGCCGCGGCGACGATCGGAACGCCGAAGCCGGCGAGGAGCCCGAGGTAGCCGAGCCACCGACCCACGACCGCCAGCGGCGCCGTCTCCCCGTGGCTCGCGTGCGTCACGCCCCCGCCGGAGATCGGCGCATCGGGCTCTCCGACGCCGAAGCTGAAGAAGCCGGACGCGGTGTGGCCGTCGGCCGCCGACAGCGTGCGCCATGTGACGGTGTAGACGCCGTCCGCCAGGGGTGGGACCTCGACGAGGAGCTGGTGCGGGTCGGATGGATCGGCGGAGCCGGCGTCGTCGAGGAGCGTGTTCCCGCCGGCATCGGAGAGGTCGACCCCGCTGAAGCCGCCTTCGAGCGGCTCGCTGAAGACGAGCACGAGCCGCGCCGGCGCCTCGCTGACCACCTCGCCGGCTCCCGGCGAGCTGGCGACGAGCTGCGCGTGCGCCGCGGCCCGCCATCCGATGGCCGCCGGCGCAGCCAGCGCCACGAACGGCGCCAGCGCCAGCGCG
>DATADA010000227.1:0-6062 GCA_036258775.1 Candidatus Limnocylindria bacterium
GACATCAAGAGCCAGGTCGGGGCGACCATCACCCACCGGGTGCTGACCCGCCTGTTCATGGACCGCGGGGTGCGCGTCGACCGGACCTACCAGCTGAACTTCGGCGGCAACACCGACTTCCTGAACATGCTCGAGCGCGAGCGCCTCGAGTCGAAGAAGATCAGCAAGACGAACGCGGTGACCTCGATGCTCGACTACGAGCTGGACGACGAGGACGTGCACGTCGGCCCGTCCGACTACGTGCCGTGGCTGAAGGACCGCAAGTGGTGCCACATCCGGATGGAGGGCACGACCTACGGCGACGTGCCGCTCAACGTCGAGCTGAAGCTCGAGGTCTGGGACTCGCCGAACAGCGCCGGCGTCATCACCGACGCGATCCGCTGCGCCAGGCTCGCGCTCGACCGCGGCCTGTCCGGCACGCTGGTGGGGCCCTCGGCCTACTTCATGAAGAGCCCGCCGCTCCAGATCCCCGACGACGAGGCGCGCGAGCGGGTCGAGGCATTCATCCGCGGCGATGACGCCGAGACGCTCGTCGGCACCGAGCAGCCACCGGCGCGACGCCGGCGAGCCGCCCCCGAGCATACCCAGCAGAAGGCGAAGGCGGCCGCGGCGAGCGTCAGCTGACCTTGTCCCCGGCCGCGGCACGGCGACCGGAGCGGCTCCGCGAGCGCCTGGCGTACGTCGCGTACCGCGCCGGCGAGGCGATCGTCACGGCGCTGCCCCGCCGGCTCGTGCTGGTGGCCGCCACGGCGGCCGGGAACGCCGCGTTCGACGTCGCGCGCGGCAAGCGCGAGCTGATCCGTCGCAACCTGGCCCGGCCCCTCGGCCTGCCGCCGGCAGACGAGCGGGTCGGCGCGGCGGCGCGGCGCGCCTTCCGCAACTATGCGCGGTACCTGGTCGACATCATGCGCATCGGCTCGCTGAGCGAGCGCGACGTCGAGCGGATGGTGCGCATCGAGAACATCGAGACGCTGACGTCCGCGCGCGAAGGCGGCCGCGGCGTCATCCTCTGCACCGTGCACGTCGGCGGCATGGACCTGATCGGGCCGGGGCTGAAGCGGCAGGGACAGTCGCTCCACGCGGTCGCCGACGACACCACCTATCCACGCCTGTACGACCATCTCGCGGCGCAGCGCCGTCGGCACGGCGTCTTCCTGATCGGCTGGAGAGAGCTGCGGCGGCTCTTCCGGGCGCTGCGGGCGGGGGAGAACCTCGTGCTCTTCTGCGACGGCGGCTTCCGGCGCGGCGACGTGCCCGTCGAGCTCTGCGGAGAGGTGACGACCTTTCCGGCCGGACCGGCGGTGCTGGCGGCCCGCAGCGGCGCACCCATGCTGCCGGTGGCATGCACCCGCGCGGCGGACGACACGTTCGTCGCCCGTGGCCTCCCGACGGTCCGCTGCGAGTCCGAGGAGCCGGCGGAGCTGTACCGGGCGACGCAGGAGGTGGCCGATGCCCTGGGCGCGGTGATCGCCCGCGACCCGGGCCAGTGGTACATGTTCCGTCCGGTGTGGCCCGAGGAGGAGGGCGACCGGCGGTGGGCACGCGCCGCGCTCGACGCAGCCCGGCGCGGCAAGGACTGGCGCAGGTGGGCCTGAGACTGGCGCTCCTCGCCGCCGACCTCGTCGCGCGCTCCGTCCCCGCGCCCGTCGCCTACGCGCTGGCGGATCTCGGCGGTCGCCTCTGGTACCGGGCGTCGCCCGCCCGCCGCCGGGTCGTGGAGGAGAACCTGAGGCGCGTCTGCGCCGCGACCGGGCGGCCGGAGCGTGGCCGTGCCTTCCGGTCGCTCGTCCGGCGTGCGTTCGTGGAGCACGCCCGCTACTACCTCGAGCTGCTGCGCGCGCCGCACTACCCGATGGCCGGCATCGAGCGCCACGTCGTCGCCGAGGATTGGGACCGCTGGGTGGCCGTCTTCCGTGGCGGCGCCGTGGTCGCGCTCCCGCACCTCGGCAACTTCGAGCCGTACGGCACGTTCGTGGTCAAGCACGGCATCCGGGCCGTGGCGCCCGTCGAGGAGATTCGCCCGCGGGCGCTGTTCGACTTCCTCCGCGCGCGGCGGGCCTCGGGACGCGTCGAGCTGGTCCCGCTGTCGCGCGCGCGGGGGCCGCTGCTCGCCGCCCTGCGTCGCGGCGAGGTGGCGGCGCTCGTGGCCGACCGCGACCTGACCGGTGACGGGATCGCGGTCACGCTGTTCGGTCACCCGGTCACGCTTCCGGCAGGGCCCGCCAGCCTCGCGCTCATCACCGGCCGGCCCCTCATCGGCGCCCGATGCCTGCGCGTCGGTCCCGACCGGTTCAGCGGCCGCGCCTGGCTCGTCGACGTTCCGCGCACGGGGGAGAGGCGCCGGGACATCGAGGCTTTGACCCGTGCGCTGGCGCGCGGGTTCGAGGAGGCGATCGCCGAGGCACCGGAACAGTGGTGGGGCGCCTTCCAGCCGTTCTGGCCGGACCTCCGCAGCGCGGAGCGGCGTCGCCTGGTGGCCGACCGCACGCGGGCACGTGGACGGACGGCGGCGTGACGGTTGACGCCCGCCCCCCACGCGGTGGCGGCAGCCGCGGCAAGGCCGACATGCACCTGCACACCCTCTACTCAGACGGGACGGCCGGCGTTCGTCAGCTGCTCGACCACGTGGAATCGACGACCGACCTCGACCTCATCGCCATCACCGATCACGAGCGGATCGACGGAGCCCTCCGAGCGCGGGAGATCCACGCCGCTGGCGGCTACTCGTTCGAGCTGGTCGTCGGCGAGGAGGTGACGACCCGGAGGGGCCACGTCCTGGGCCTCTTCCTGACCGAGCGCGTGCCCGCCCTGCGGCCGCTGCCCGAGACGATCGAGCGGATCCATGCCCAGGGCGGGCTGGCCATCGCCGCGCATCCGCTGGCGCCTCTCACCCCCTCGCTCGGCCGGCGCAGCCTGCTGACGCTTCACGCCGAGGCCGATCCCGCGCGCCGGCTCGACGGGATCGAGCTGCTCAACCCGTCCGCCGCCGGACGGGCTCGCCGGACGGCGCGCGAGCTCCTGAACACCGAGACGCTGCGTCTCGCCGCCGTGGGCAACTCCGACGCGCACGTCCTGGACGGGGTCGGCAGCGCCTGGACCTGGTTCCCCGGCGCGAGCGCCGGCGAGTATCGCGCCGCGGTCCTCCGGCGGGCGGTGGAGCCGGACGGCGCCTACTGGACCGGCTGGCACAACGTGACCGTCTACGGCCGTCAGCTCGTCGCGAAGGCCCGGAAGGTGCGCCATACTCTGCGTCCGACCGGAGAGTGGCGATGACGCAGCTGAAGTCCGCCCCCGTCGCCGTCCAGGCGGCCAGGCGATCTGTCCGCCCACACGCCACGGGCGGCGCGCCGCTGAAGGTCGGCATCGTCAGCCCCTACGGCTATCCCCATCCCGGCGGCGTGAACGAGCACGTGCGCTTCACGTACGAGGCGATGCGCCGCATGGGCCACGACGCCTGGATCATCACCAGCAAGTACGGCCGTCAGCGCCAGAGCGAGGGCCACGTGATCCGAATGGGGACGGGCTACGCCTTCCCGACCAACGGCAGCATCGGGCGCGTCACGCTGGGCTGGCGCTTCAAGGAGCAGGCGCGGGAGATCCTCGACGAGCATCGCTTCGACGTGCTCCACTTCCACGAGCCCTTCGTCCCTTTCCTGTCGCCGACCGTCCTCGACGCGTCCCGCACCGTGAACGTCGCGACCTTCCATGCCTTCGGCGGGTTCTCACCGTCGTACTGGGTCGGCAAGCGGGCGGTCGCGCACCTCACCGCCAAGCTCCACGGCCGGATCGCGGTGTCGAGCGCCGCGCGGCACTTCATCGGCCGCTACTTCCCCGGCGACTACCGGATCATCCCGAACGGCGTCGACCTCGACCGTTTCGCCGATGCCGAGCCGTTCGACGCGTGGCGCGACGGCACGCTGAACGTCCTGTTCGTGGGCCGTCTGGAGGAGCGCAAGGGGCTCGAGCATCTCCTCAAGGCGTACCACCGCCTCCGCAAGCGGCGCGTCGACGCACGCCTCCTCGTGATCGGCGATGGCCCACGGCGCCGCCAGTACCACCGTTACGTGGGGCTGCGCGGCATCCGCGACGTCGAGTGGCTGGGACGCGTCAGCGACGACGACAAGGCGCGCTGGTTCGCCACCGCCGACATCTTCTGCGCCCCGTCCACCGGCCAGGAGTCGTTCGGCATCGTGCTGCTCGAGGCCATGGCGGCCGGCGTTCCGATCGTGGCCAGCGACATCCACGGCTACAAGAACGTGGTCCAGCGCAATGTGCAGGGGCTGCTCGTCGAGCCGCGCGACCACCGCGAGCTCGCGGCCGCGCTCTACGCGCTCGCGGTGGACCCCGAGCTGCGGGCCCGGATGGGCGCCGCTGGCCGCCAGCGCGCGCCCGACTTCTCCTGGGACCGCGTGACCGAGCGGATCATCGACTACTACCACGAGGTGCGCGAGCGGGTCGCCGCCGCCGGATGAGGCGGCTTCAGGGCGCCTGGTACCTGGTGACCGGCGCGTGGGCCTTGCTCCATCGCCCGAGCTTCGAGGCGGTCACCGGCCCGAAGCGCGAGTACTGGCTCGTCCAGGCGACGGCCGGGCTGACGATGGCCATCGGCGCCGTCCTCGTGCTGCCCTCGCCCGAGCCGATGGCCGGGCGGCGCGCCCGGCTCCTCTCGCTGCTCAGCGCCCTCGCCTTCGCCGGTGTCGAGCTCCGCCACGGGCTCCCGGGCCGGATCCGGGCCGTCTACCTGCTCGACGCCCTCGGCGAGCTCGCCTTCGCCGGCTCAGCGCTGCTCACTGGCTCGCGGCGGCGGGGCGGCGCAGCGCGAGCATCCTGACGGGACGATCAGCGTCCGGCCGCGACGACGACCCGTCCAATTCACATCACCTGAGCAGCGTGCCCGGTTACCCCGCTCCGAAGGATCGAATTTCACGCCAGGTGTGAATCCGGACGCTTCAATGGCAGATTCTGGCGCCGCATGCCCACCCGGCGTGAATCTGACAGGTTCAGGCGTCGCGCGCCCAGGCCAGGGTGATCGGCCCGTCACGGGGGCTGGGTGAGCGGCTTGCGGAAGGCGACGAAGCGGTCCTGGAGCGCGAAGCCCGCCTCGTAGAGCCGGAGCGCGCGCTGCTCATTGACGGCGTCCACGCCGAGCGCCGCACTCGTCATGCCGCGCTCGCGGAGGAGGAGCAGCGAGCGCGTGACCCTCGGCGCCGGTAGGGCCGCCGGGGGAGGACCGACTCGAGCCAGCCGCGCCGGACATCGAGCGCCTCGTTGCGAATCACCAGCCCCGTGACGCTCGCCGCCCGGACCGTCAGCGGGCGTCGTCCATTGGCTTGCGCCAGGCCGAGAATCGCTCGCTGACGGCGAATCCCAGGCTCTCGTAGAGGCCGAGCGCGCCGAGCGGGTTGTCGGCGTCGACGCCCAGGGCGGCGCTCGTCATACCGCGGTCGCGGAGGATCGCCAGCGAGCGCGCGATCAGGGCGCGCGCCAGCCCACGGCGCCGCCACGGCCTCCGGGTGAAGACGCTGTCCAGCCAGCCTCGCCGCACTCCGAGCGCCTCGTTCTCCTCGTGATAGATGGTGTTGACGACGCCCGCCGCGACCTCGTCGCCGTCGAAGGCGATGATCCACAGCGACGGGTCGCTCGCCGGCGACTCGAAGTGCCGCCGCATCGCCTCCTCTGACTCGTCGTGCCCGCCCCAGTGGTCGCGGAAGGCCTCGATGTCGGCTTCCCAGACGCGGCGGTAGAGATCCGGCGTGATCGGTCGCAGCTCGATCCCCTCGGGGAGCGGAAGCTCGGGGATGTCCTCGAGGTTCGGTCGCTCCATGTCGAAGAACCAGCGCACCTGGGTGAAGCCGCCGTGCCGCAGGAGCGCGATGGCGCCGGCCTGGTGCTCGCCCGCGAAGGCGCCGAACACGCGGGCGCGCTCGGTCCGATGCGTCTCGGCCAGCGCGCGCGCCCGCCGCTGGTTGTCGGCGAAGAGCGCCGTCCCGATCCCGCGTCGGCGCCAGGCCGGGTCGACGCCACCGAACAGCCGGTACTCGCGCACCTCGCTGTCGCGCGCG
>DATADA010000228.1:0-3090 GCA_036258775.1 Candidatus Limnocylindria bacterium
CGGATGGCGGCGCTCGGCCTGGCCGGGCTGCCGTACCCCGAGGAGTACGGTGGCGCGGGTCTCAGCACCTTCGCCTGGACGCTCGCCGTCGAGGAGATCGCGGCCGCCGACATGGGCATGGCGGTGAGCCTGAGCGTCCACATCCTCGCCCAGCACCCGATCCTGTCGTTCGGCACGGACGTGCAGCGGCGCCGCTTCCTGCCGCCGATGACCGCGGGCCGCCACCTCGGCGCGTTCGCCCTCACCGAGCCGGGCGCCGGTTCGGATGCCTCCGCGATCGCGCTGCTCGGCAGGTCGGACGGAGACCACTACCGTCTGGACGGCACGAAGATCTGGATCACGAACGGCGACGAGGCGGACACGATCCTCGTCTTCGGCACGGTCGATCGGCGACGCGGGCGGCAGGGCATCACGGCGTGGGTGGTGGAGCGCGGTACGCCCGGGCTGCGCGTCGGCGGGCACGAGCGCAAGATGGGAATCCGTGACACGGTCAGCGCCGAGCTCGTCTTCCGCGACGCGAGGGTGCCAGCGGAGAACCGGCTCGGCGAGGAGGGGGACGGACTCAGAGTGGCGCTGAGCGCTCTCGGCGCCGGCCGCATCAGCATCGCCGCCGCGTGCGTCGGCCTCGCCCGCTCGGCGCTCGAGCACGCGACCCGCTACGCCCTCGAGCGGAGGCAGTTCGGACGCGCCATCGCCGAGCAGGAGGCGATCCAGGCGATGCTGGCCGACATGGCGACCCGCACCGACGCCGCGCGACTGCTCACGTGGCGGGCGGCCCGGATGCGGGACGCGGGCCAGCCGATTGCCCACGTGTCGAGCATGGCGAAGATGTACGCCAGCGACGCGGCGATGGCGGTCACCACCGACGCCGTGCAGATCTACGGCGGAGCCGGCTACAGCCGCGACAACCCGGTCGAGCGGCTGATGCGCGACGCGAAGGGGGCGCAGATCTACGAGGGGACGAACCAGATCCACCGGCTCATCATCGCGCAGCACCTGCTCGACTCCGCCCGCCGCGAGGCGTGAGGTGAGCACCGACCGCATGCATCGGCGCGCGCGGCCCGTCGCCGCAGTCGCGCCGCAGTCGAGACCCCGGACCATCAGGCTGCACAAGAGAAGGAGAACCTGACCGATGGCCATCGCCAGCGCGCCGGACGGCGAGCGGCGTCCGGACGTCGCCCCCGACGACGAGCGGCCGGCCGAGGGAAGACGGCTGGAGGCGCGGGGCGAGCCGCTCGTGGTGAAGCCCGAGGACTACGCCAACAGCGTCGTCGAGCTGATCCACCGCTCGGTCGAGCGCTACCCCGACAAGGAGGCTCTGCGCTGGAAGCCGCCGAAGCGGCGCGGCGACGCCGACTCGGCGCCGGCCGAGCGCTGGGTGAGCCGCACCTATCGCGAGCTGTGGGAGTGGGTGACGGACCTCTCGCTCGGTCTCGAGGCGCTGGGAGTCGGCGACGGCGACGCGGTCTGCATCGCGGCGCGGACCCGCCCCGAGTGGGTCGTGGCCGACCTGGCCGCGCTGGCCCTGGGCGCGGTGACCTGTCCCATCTACCCGCAGTCGGAGCCCGCGCAGGCCGCGTTCGTGATGAACAACGTCCGCGCCCGTGTGGTCTTCGTGGAGAACGCGCAGCAGGCCACCAAGGTCGCATCGGTGCGGGCCGAGTGCCCGACGCTCGAGCACGTGATCGCGTTCGACGCGCAGGGCCGGTTGCCGGAGGGGACGCTCACCCTCGACGACGTCATGGCGCGGGCGGACCGCGACCCGGCGAAGCGCGGGCTCTGGCGGGAGCGCTGGGCCGCGCTGCGTCGGGACCACCTGGCCACGATCATCCACACGTCGGGCACGACTGGGAACCCGAAGGGCGCGATGCTCAGCCACGGGAACCTGCTCTTCAACTTCGACGGCGCGAACCAGGTGATCGACTTCTACCCGACCGACCTGTTCCTCTCGTTCCTGCCGCTGAGCCACATCTACGGCCGGATCGTCGACGAGTTCATCTCGCTCGGGAAGGGCGCCACCGTGGCGTACGCCGAGCCGCTGCTCGAGCGGCTGCCGGCGAACATGGTCGAGGTGCGTCCGACCGCCATGGCCGCCGTCCCGCGCCTGTACGAGCGCGTCTACAGCCGCGTCCTCTCGGCGGTCGAGGCCGGGTCGCCGACGAAGCAGCGGATCTTCCGCTGGGCGCAGGGGCTCGGCGCCAAGAAGTACCGCAACCACCTCGACGGCCGCTCGAACTCGCCGCTGCTCGCGCTCCAGCTGCGGCTCGCCGACCGGCTCGTGTTCTCGAAGATCCGCGAGCGGACCGGATGCCGCGTGCGCTACTTCGTGTCCGGGTCGGCGCCGCTCTCGCGCGAGATCGGCGAGTTCTTCTACGCGATGGGGATGCTCGTGATCGAGGGCTACGGGCTCACCGAGACGAGCCCCTTCGTCAGCGTCAACCGTCCCGGCGACTTCGTCTTCGGCACCGTCGGCCGGCCGGCGCCCGACACCGACGTCCGCATCGACGCCGAGACGGGGGAGATCCTCGTGCGCGGCCCGCAGGTGATGCAGGGCTACCTGAATCAGCCGGAGGAGACCGCCCGCGCGATCGACGCGGACGGGTTCTTCCACACCGGCGACATCGGCGAGCTCGATGACATCGGCCGGATCAAGATCACCGACCGCCTCAAGAACATCCTCGTCCTCGCCAACAGCAAGAACGTCTCGCCGGCGCCGATGGAGGCCGCGCTCTCGACCTCGAGGTTCGTCGCCCAGGCGGTCATCCTCGGCGATCGCCAGCCGTACACGGGCGCGCTGATCGCCCCCGACTTCGAGGAGCTCGGCCGGTGGGCCGCCGCCAACGGCATGGCCGAGATGCCGCCCGCGCAGCTCGTCGAGCAGCCCGCGGTCAGGAAGCTGATCGAGGCGGAGGCACGCCGCACGCTGGACGGGTTCGCCGTCTTCGAGCGGCCGCGGCGCGTGGCGCTCCTCCCGCGCCTGCTGAGCGAGGAGGAGGGCGAGCTGACCCCGTCGCTCAAGACGAAGCTGCGCGTCGTCAAGGAGAAGTGGGCCGACAGGATCGACTACCTCTTCGACGAGAAGGGCGGCGA
>DATADA010000229.1:0-4030 GCA_036258775.1 Candidatus Limnocylindria bacterium
TTCTCTGGGCTGCGATCAGCGCAGGGCGAAAGCGAAGGCGTCGATCGGCGGGTAGTGCTCGTAGGTCTCCGTGATCGGGATGGCGCCCGCCACGCCGATGTCGAGCTTGTTGGCGGCTGCGGCGCTGATGAGCGCATACGCACCGTGACCCACGACAGTCGCCGCTCGGTTCTTGAGAAGCCGATGCACCATCACGACCTCTGGTCCGCTCAGCTCGCGGTTGCCGGCGATCTGCTGCAGGATGTATCGCCCCGCGTGCACGACGAACTTCAGGTCCAGCGTGCTCGCGCGCGCACAGGCGGCGCAGGTGCAGGTCCAGATGTCGCCGGCTTCGGCGAGGCGCGTACGGAAGAACGCGTAGCAGCCGCGGATGCAGTCCAGCAGGGCCTCGCCGCGCGGGACTGAAGCGCCGTCCGCCGCGAAGGCGAAGACGGCATCTCCCTCCAGCTTGGAGAGGGTGAACGGCGGCACGACCTTCGTGACGATGCCATCGAGCAGGCTCGACATCAGCCCGTACGCGGCGGGCACCGCTCCGCCCGCGAACGCGTCGTCGCGATGGGCGTGGGTGACGTCCTGGAGAAAGGAGGTGTAGCCGCTGATGTCGGCGATGAGCAGCGGCCCCTCGGCGACCTCGCGGTGAAACGTCGACGCCAACGTCATCTCCTCCGAGCGGCTCGGGCACCCCGGAGGTCTCTCAAGACCGCTGGAGGTTGCCTAGGTGGCAAGCATAGGCGCCGCCGCGAGTCTCCGCGTGCCGGCGCTTGGGCAGATCGAAGCCTCCAGCGGCTCGCGCGCCGAGGATCGACTACCGGTGAGGAGGGATGGTCAGGTCCCGCCGGCTACTCGATGCGTTCGATGCGACGGTGTGGACACATCCTTCCTCAGAGGAGCAGAGGGGCCGCTTCGGCGGGCGCCGTCACGGGAGGCGCCAGCCTCGGTAGCGATCGTCGTCGGTCCTGGGCGGCGGCGCCGGCCTACCGGTCAGATCCGACCAGGTGCCGGGGTCGACGAGCAGGACCGTCGCGGACGCCGCGTCGGTCAGCTTCCACTCTGCGGGCTGATACGGGTCCGGGGCGATCGTCTGCGGGACGCCGATGCTCGCGCCGTCGGAGGATCTGGATCGGGCGTCCAACGGCGCGCGGAGCGGACGAGGCGCGGCGGCACCGGGAAGGGGCTTGCGAGATTGGCCCGGAATCGTGGTCAGCCGGAGGGATGTCACCTCCTGGAAGGCCTCTGAGCGGGCACGCCTGACGAACTGACGCGCACGGTGGGGTCCGTGCTGCACGCCATCCATCGCGCGCTGTGGGGGACAGACGAGGTAGTTCTGCGGCGCGCGTCTCATGTCACCGGCCGGCGGCTGGCCGGTCACAGCATCCAGCTGCTCGGGTGCGGTGACTTCCACCCTGAGGGCGACGGGCGCGCCCGCTTCGACGGGCTCCAATCCGAGCCATAGCGCCTCGTCCTCGTGGACGGGGACCAGGACATCGGCCGCCAGGTGGGGGGGTGCCGCCGCGACCGGGCTCGCCCCGTAGCTGGCGGGTTGCGTCTCGCTCCTCTCGGCCTGGGCCGTCCGCTGGAACGAGACGTAGAGTCGCCCCACCCGGAGGCGATGCGCTTCGATGGAGAACGGTGCGTCGGCGCGTCGAGCACCGCTCAAAGCTCGTCGAACGCGCGGTCGAGCACTGCCCGCGGGATGTCGTGGCTGATCGAGATTTCACGCTTCAGCCGAGGCGACACCCGTGGCCGCCGCTCGCCAGCCGACGCGTCGGCGGTATCCCGTTCAGGCCCCGTGGCGGAGATCACCGGGATGGCGGCGCGGGCGATCGGTCGGGCCCGAGCCGGCGCGGCGCCCGTGCTCGTCGGCGCCGTCGACTGCGGGGGCGGCGCCGCTCGCGTGGCGCCTCGCGACCGACGTCGCTCGCCCTCCGCCACGGCGCGGGCGATGTGCCGCGCCGGGTCGCGCTCCGGTTGCGGACTCGATCGCACCTGCCAGGCGAAGTACGGCACGAGCGCAGTCACCTCCGACACGCGGCGCCAGAGGCTAGCGCGGACGAGGCCGCGCCTCTCGTTGGTGGCCGCGACGTAGAGCGACCAGCTGCGCCGGAGCATGGGGGCCACCGAAAGCGGCCGACCCGTCCGCCGCGACCGGGCCGGACAGCAGAGCGAGAGCGCCTCCACGTCGGGATGGTCGTCACCGACAAGCCGGCGCAGGTTGTCGACGACCACGTTGAGGTCTTCGGGCAGCGACTCGGATGCCAGCGTCGGCTGTGGCGCCTGCAGTCCCGCCGCCGCCTTCCCGCGGGCCGCCTCGTCGTCGTGGGCACGTCGCAGCGACAGATCGACGAGGTGCCCGCCCACGATGCCGAGCATCGGATCCTCGAACTTGCCGTCGAGCCAGCCACGCAGCTCCCGCGACAGGATCCGACGCTCGTCGGCGAGGGCGAGACGCGCGAGCTCGGCGAGCCTCGCCTCCTCGCTGTGCGGATTGAAGCCCTCGCGGGCCATGAGGATCGACAGGTCGTCGACGAGCAGCGCGGTCGGGTCGGGCGTGCGGTCGTCGCCGCTGCGTCGCCCCTCGGCGCTTCGCTTCAGCACGAAGACCTGCGTCTGCCACCCCGGCGAGGCGATGATCGCCTGCTCCAAAATGACCCCCGATGGCGCGCGGCGGCGCAGGACGTACGCCCCGGGATCGACCGCGAAGGTGCAGCCGATGAACCCGCCGCCGTCCGTCCCGGCCGGATCCCGCGCGCCCGTGCGATCGAGGGCGCCGACGAGCTTCCCGTTCCATCGGTAGAGCTCGACGTCTGCAGCGGACTCCGCCGGCTGGGTGCGCGCGCCGGCGGTCGACCATCGGACGAACAGAAGGATCTGCGAGCCGGATCCGGCGGTGACGTGAACCTCGCGACTGAGTCGCCGCGCGGCGTCGACCTGGGACTCGCTCGTGCCCGCGGTCCCGACCAGCGGTACGGGCGAGGTGAAGCTCGGGTTGTAGTCCAGCGTGAGGGTATGGTCGCGGTCGACGATGACGATCCGCTCCTCCTCCCGCCGCCCGGCCCGCGACTTCACCTTGTAGATCCCGGCGGGGACCGTCGCGTCGAGCTCCCCGACGCCGCGTTCGACGAGCTTGAGACGGCCGTCGACCAGGAAGAGCTCGGTGGTCGGCCCCGCCGTCACGCGGACCGCGAAGGAGCGCCGGCTATCCGACCGAGACACGGACGTCACTCAGCACCTCGAACTGCCTGGTCGTGCCGTCGACGACCACGGCGTACATGCCCGGGCGGAGCTGGAGCGTGGTCGCCCCCGCGGCGTCGCCGGCGGCGATCTGCTTCAGGTCACCGTCGAGAACGACGAACGGCCGGCCCACCAAAGCCGACTCGAACTTCAGCTCGGCGTTGAATTCCGTCGGCGACTCACCGCCGGCGAGCACGATCAGGTCCTCCGAGCCGAAGTCGGGCTCCTGCGCGATGCGGTCGTCGGCGAGCTCCTCCTCGCTGAGCCAGGTGCGCATGGCGTTGGAGAGGTAGTTCTTGAGCCCGGCGGTCGTGATCGTCCCGTCGTCGTCCGCCGCCGCCCCGTTGAGCCCCTGCAGCAGGGTCCAGGTGAAGACGCCGTGCACCTGGCCGTCGGGCATCTGCTTCTCGACCGCCTCCTGTGGTCGGCGCGCGGCGAACGCGGTGAAGAGCTTCGGCGGGGTGCCCGTCGCCTGCGTCTCCCGGTAGGGCGCCGGTGAGGCGACCGCCGACAGCTCGAACGACATGCAGCAGTCCATCCAGAGGACGTACTCCTCGAACCAGCGTCGGGCGTACAGCGCCTCGACCCAGGAGGTCGCCCAGAAGTTGAGCGTCTTGTCGCGGGTCGCCGGCGCGGTGAAGATCGCCGCCTGCTTCAGCCGTGGCGCGAAGCCGTGCCCCGCCACGTACACGTACAGCCGCCGCCCCACCGTGGCGCCGCGGCCCTCGCGGTTGTTCTTCTCGGCGATCCGCTCGAGCTTGTCGAACAGGCGCTCGATGTCCTCGCCGGTCGGCCGCGC
>DATADA010000230.1:0-3457 GCA_036258775.1 Candidatus Limnocylindria bacterium
CGGCTCCATGTCGACCAGCAGGTCCTTGACGACCGGCATGCCGGGGATCGGCTCGACGCTGATGCGGCGGCCGGCGTCCTTGACGAGCATCTCGCAGGCGAGCCGGTTGCGGCCGTTGATGAGCATCGCGTCCGAGCCGCAGACGCCGTGAGCGCACGACCGACGGAACGTCAGCGTTCCGTCGCGATACCACTTCACCTGGTGGAGCAGGTCGAGCACGCGGTCGGTCGGCTCCGCCTGCAGCCGGTACTCCTCCCAGTGCGGCTCGTCGTCGACCTCCGGGTTGAAGCGCCGGATCCTGAGCTGAACGTCCATGCTGCCTCAGTAGGCCCGCGGCTTCGGCTCGAAGCGGGTGACGACGACCGGCTTGTAGCGCATCTCCACCGCACCATTCGGTGCCCGGAAGGCGAGGCTGTGGCGGAGCCAGTTCACGTCGTCGCGCTCCGGGCAGTCCTCCCGGGCGTGGCCGCCCCGGCTCTCGCGGCGCGCCAGCGCCGACTCGACCGTCGCCTCCGCGCAGTCGAGCAGGAAGCCGAGCTCGAGCGCCTCGCCGAGGTCGGTGTTGTAGCGGCAGCCCTTGTCCTCGACCAGCAGGCGCCGGGCGCGCGACTTCAGCTCGCGGACCCTGGCCCGGCACTCGGTCAGCAGGTCGTGCGTCCGGAACACGCCGCAGTTGGCGAACATCACCTCCTGCAGCTCGGAGCGGATGGCAGCCGGGCGCTCCCCGTCCCGGCTGGCGAGCAGCGAGGTCACCACCTCGGCGACGTTGCGGTCGGCGTCGCGGTCCACGCGTGCGGCTGCTCCATCGGTCTCCTTCAGGTAGGCGGCCATGTGCCGGCCGGCACGCCGGCCGAAGACGAGGATGTCGAGCAGCGAGTTCGTGCCGAGCCGGTTGGCGCCGTGCACCGAGACGCAGGCGCACTCGCCGGCGGCGTAGAAGCCGGGCACGACGGTGCCGCGCTCGTCGGCCAGCACGCGGCCGTCGATGTCGGTCGGGATGCCGCCCATGGCGTAGTGCGCGGTGGGCTGGATCGGCACGAGGTCCTTGAGCGGGTCGAGCCCGAAGTAGGTCCGGATGAAGCCCGTCATGTCGGGCAGCTTGCGGTTGAGGACCTCCTCGCCGAGGTGCCGGACGTCGAGGTGGACGTAGTCGCTGCCGCCGATCCCCCGCCCCTCCGCGATCTCCAGGTAGATGGAGCGACTCACCACGTCGCGGCTGGCGAGGTCCTTCATGGTGGGCGCGTAGCGCTCCATGAACCGCTCGCCCTTGTCGTTGACCAGGAAGCCGCCCTCGCCCCGCATCGCCTCCGACAGCAGGAAGCCGAGCTTGTACATCCCGGTCGGGTGGAACTGGTAGAACTCCATGTCCTCGAGCGGGATGCCGCGACGCCAGGCGACCGCCACCCCGTCGCCGGTCAGCGTGTGCGCGTTCGAGGTGACCTTGAAGATCTTCCCGAAGCCCCCCGTCGCGAACAGCACCGCCCGCGCCCTGAAGGAGTGGATCTCGGTCGTCGCCAGCTCGAGCGCGACGACGCCCGCGACGCCGCCCGTCGGGCCGTCGGGCAGGGCGAGGTCGAGCACGCTGAACTCGTCGTAGAACTCGACCTCGTGCCGGATGCACTGCTGGTAGAGCGTCTGGAGGATGGCGTGCCCGGTCCGATCGGCCGCGTAGCAGGAACGCCGGACAGGACCCTCCCCGTAGTTGCGGGCGTGGCCTCCGAAGCGCCGCTGGTCGATCAGCCCCTCGGGCGTGCGATTGAACGGCAGGCCGAGGTGCTCGAGGTTGATGATGGTCCCGATCGCATCGCGGCACATCACCTCGGCGGCGTCCTGGTCGACGAGGTAGTCACCGCCTTTGACGGTGTCGTACCAGTGCCACTCCCAGTGGTCCTCCTCGGTGTTGCCGAGCGCGGCGCACACCCCACCCTGCGCGGCGCCGGTGTGGGACCGCGACGGGTAGAGCTTGCTGATGACGCCGATGCGCGCGTCGGGCCCCAGCTCCTGCTTGAGCTCGAGCGCCGCGTACAGGCCGGCACCCCCCGCGCCGACGACGACGCCGTCCAGCTCGTGCACGCGGATCGGGACGCCGGCGGCCACCGGCCGGCTCAGCGCCATCGGTCGAGTCCGAGGGGCGTCACGAGAACGGGCCGACGGCCGGAGCGGCGTCGGGGTTGAACGCCACGATGACGAGGATGCCGGCGGCCAGCCAGATGACCGTCACCACGCCCAGCAGCCCGACCAGCATCGTGCGCGCCGTCCTGCTGCGGACGTAGTCGCCGATGACGACCCGCGCGCCGTTGACGCCGTGGACCAGGGCGAGCACGAGCAGCACGAGGTCGTAGATGCGCCAGAACGGGTTCCCCCAGCGGCTGCTGACGAAGGCGAAGTTGACCTCCTGGCCGGTCAGCTCGACCAGGATGTGCATGATGAACATGTGGCCGAGCGCCATGAAGACGAGGATCACGCCGCTGATCCGCATGAAGACCCACATGAAGCGCTCGAAGCCGGACGCCTCGGGCGACGGGCGCGCTCGCAGGGCGGGGTTGGCGGCGTAGATCGTGCGGGCGCGGCTCATCGGTCGGGCCCCGGTCGCCTCAGCCCCACGGCGAGTAGGGGGTGATCATGATCACCCCGATCGGGATCATGGCGATGACCGTGCCGGCGATGACCCCGTAGGTGAGCGGGCGGTAGTACACGGTGGTCGACGGCCAGAAGTCCATGACGATCACCCGCAGCCCGTTGAGGGAGTGGTAGACGAGCGCCGCCATGAGCAGGATCTCGAGCAGCCGCACCGGGAGGTTCCGGTAGATGCCGAGCGTCGCCTCGTAGACCTCCGGGCCGAGCGTCACGGTCGCCGTCTCGACGATGTGCCCGAACAGGAAGACGAGGACGCCGATCCCGCTGAGCCGATGCCCGAGCCAGGCGAGCTGCGACCACGACACGTTGTAGCCGAACAGGTTCACAGGCCGGGAGGTCCCTCTCGACTTCTCGACGGAATGCCGCGCGACGGATGCCGCACGGCGGATGCCGCACGGCGGATCGGTCCGCCCGCCCGAAATTCTACCGTCCCGCCCCGTTCCCGGCGTTCACACACTGGCTGGAACATGACGACTTCTCGACCGCCCAGCGGACATGACCGTCGCCGTGGCCGGGACCTGAGGATCTCGGGGAGTCGCTCGGACGCTGGCCGGGCTAGGCGGCGCCTCGGACCCGGGCGGCGACCGCCTCGCCGTACTCCCGCGTCCCGGCGCTCCCGCCGAGGTCGTACGTCACCGCCTGCCCCTCGGCGATGACGTCGCGGACAGCCGTTTCGACGGCGTCCGCCGCATCGGTCTCGCCGAGGTGGCGGAGCATGAGGGCCGCGGACAGGATGAGGGCGGTCTTCGAGCCGGTCCACGGCTCGGCCCCGAAGTACGCCGGCCAGAACAAGGCGAACCCGACCGCCCTCCTCCTGTCC
>DATADA010000231.1:0-8003 GCA_036258775.1 Candidatus Limnocylindria bacterium
CCCAGCGCGACGACGGTCCCGTGACGGTCGCCGAGGAGCTGAACCTCGACGTGACGGGCCGGCTCGATCAGCCGCTCGACGTAGACAGTGCCGTCCCCGAAGGCGGCCTCCGCCTCGCGACGCGCCGCCGCGAGCGCGTCCGCCAGATCCTCGGGGCGACCCACCCGCCGCATCCCACGGCCGCCGCCTCCTGCGGCCGCCTTGAGCAGGACCGGCAGCCCGATGCCGTTCAGCGCGGACGCGTCGGCCGTCGCCAGCGGAACGAGGAGACCCGGCACCACCGGGACGCCCCGTTCGTCGGCCGCACGCCGCGCGGCGAGCTTGTCGCCGAGCGCCCTGATCGTGGCCGCCGGCGGCCCAACCCATGCCAGCCCGGCCGCCTCAACGGCCTCGGCGAAGGTGACATTCTCGGAGAGGAACCCGTAGCCCGGGTGAACGGCCTCGGCACCGGAGCGCTCGGCGGCAGCCAGCAGCGCTGCCGGTTCCAGGTACGATCGGGCCGCCGCAGGTGGACCGATCCGCTCCGCGCGATCGGCGTGGCGGACGTGTGGGGCGGCGGCGTCCGCATCGGAGAAGACGGCCACCGATTCGATCCCGAGCTCGCGGCAGGCGCGGATGACACGGATGGCGATCTCGCCGCGATTGGCGACGAGCAGCCGTCCGAATGGCGGCGGGCGTCGCCGGCCAGGATCGTCTTTGCGCAAAGACACCGCCCGTCAGAGCGGGATGTTGCCGTGCTTGCGCGGCGGGTTCGCCTGGCGCTTGCCGGCGAGGAGCGACAGGGCGCTCGCCACGCGGACGCGCGACTCGCTCGGCAGGATCACCTCGTCGACGTAGCCGCGTGCCGCGGCGACGTACGGGTTGGCGAACCGCTCCTCGTACTCGGCGACCAGTCGAGCGCGCTCGGCGTCGGCGTCATCGGCGCGCGCAAGCCGGTCGCGGAAGATGATGTTCACCGCGCCCTCGACGCCCATCACCGCGATCTCGGCGGTCGGCCACGCGAAGTTGAGGTCGCCGCGCACGTGCTTGCTGCTCATGACGTCGTAGGCGCCGCCGTACGCTTTGCGGGTGATGATCGTCACCTTCGGCACGGTCGCCTCGCAATACGCGTAGAGCAGCTTCGCGCCGTGGCGGATGATGCCGCGATGCTCCTGGTCGACGCCCGGCAGGAAGCCCGGCACGTCGACGAGGGTCACCAGCGGGATGTTGAAGCAGTCGCAGAAGCGCACGAAGCGGGCCGCCTTGTCGCTGGCGTCGATGTCGAGCACGCCCGCGAGCACCTCCGGCTGCTGAGCCACGATCCCGACCGAGCGGCCCTCCACACGTCCGAAGCCACAGACGATGTTGCGCGCGAAGTGCGCGTGCACCTCGCAGAACGAGCCGCCGTCGACGATGCCGCGTATCACCTCATGCATGTCGTACGAGCGCTGCGCCGAGTCCGGTATCAACTCGTCGAGCCTGGCGGGGCCGACTTCCGGCTCCCGCCAGTCCCCGGCGACAGGCACGGGATCGACGTTGTTCTGAGGCAGGTACGAGAGAAGGGCGCGGGCCAGCTCGAGTGCCTGCGGCTCGCCGCTGCTGAGGAAGTGCGCGACGCCGCTCGTCTCGTTGTGGACGCGAGCGCCACCCAGGCCCTCGAAGTCGATCTCCTCGTGCGTCACCGCCTTCACCACGTTCGGGCCGGTCACGAACATGTAGCTCGTGCCCTCGACCATGATCGTGAAGTCGGTGATCGCCGGAGAGTAGACGGCGCCGCCCGCACACGGACCCATCACCAGTGAGATCTGCGGCACCACGCCGGATGCAAGGGTGTTCCGCAGAAAGATGTCGGCGTAGCCGCCGAGCGAAACGACGCCCTCCTGGATCCGCGCGCCGCCGGAGTCGGAGAGCCCGATGATCGGCGCGCCGTTCTGCATGGCGAGGTCCATCACCTTGCAGATCTTCTCGGCGTGCGCCTCCGACAGCGAACCGCCGAAGACGGTGAAGTCCTGCGCGTAGACGAAGACCGAGCGGCCGTCGATCCGGCCGAACCCGGTGACAACGCCGTCGCCCAGGTAGCGTGCCTCGTCAAGCCCGAAGTCGCTGGCCCGATGCGTGACGAACTCGTCCAGCTCGGTGAAGGTGCCCTCGTCGAGGAGAAGCTCCAGCCGCTCGCGCGCCGTCAGCTTGCCGCGGTCGTGCTGCTGGGCAATCCGCTCCTCGCCTCCGCCGAGCTTCGCCTCGCGGCGCATCTCGACGAGGCGGGTGAGCTTCTCCGAGGTCGACACGGTTCTCCTCACACGGTCGAATCGCGAAGGCATCGGGCTGGTGGGCCCAGCAGGGATCGAACCTGCGACCAGCCGGTTATGAGCCGGATGCTCTCACCACTGAGCTATGGGCCCCGGCCGTGGACGGTGGATAAGGCGGAGTATACCGAGCGGTCTTTGCACATTGGCGCGGAGGCTCCCCGACGTTGTGGATAAGTCGGCTGGCCCGTCGCGCGACCCCGCCGGTATCATCCGCCGCGGGCGGACGCGCCCGATCACTCGATGGAAGGTGCTTTCTTGACCAAGGTCATATCGATCGCGAACCAGAAGGGCGGGGTCGGCAAGACCACGTGCTCCATCAACCTCGGCGGCGCACTCGCCGAGCGCGGCTACCGGGTGCTGTGCGTCGACATGGACCCGCAGGCCAACCTGACGGTGGGACTGGGAGTCGCGCTGGCGGACGTCCATCGAAGCATGGCAGACGTGATGTCGGACGACCGCGCGGCTCTCGAGGACGTGGTCCGTCCGACCGAGACGCCCGGGCTGTGGGTGGCACCGGCAACCCTGGAGCTTGCCTCCACCGAGGTGGAGCTGTTCACCGCCATCGGGCGCGAGATGGTGCTGCGCGACGCGCTCTCCGGCTGGGCGGACGGCCAGTTCGACGTGGTCATCATCGACTGCCCGCCAACGCTGGGCCTGCTCACCATCAACGCCCTGGTGGCCAGCAACCGCGTCATCATCCCGGTCCAGACCCAGTACTACGCGATCAAGGGCCTGACCGCGCTGATCAAGGTCATCAACACCATCAAGCTGAAGCTGAACCACGATCTCGAGGTGCTCGGTCTGCTGCCGACCTTCTTCGACGGGCGCACCGTGCTCGCGCGCGAGATGCTCGACAACCTCAAGGAGCTCGGCGATCACCGCGTGTTCAACACGATGATCAAGAACACGGTGAAGCTCGGCGAGGCGCCGCTCACCGGGCGGCCAGTGACGGAGTACGCATCCAGCTCGGCGGCCGCCCGGGCCTTCCGCGAGCTGGCGCAGGAGGTGATCGAACTTGGGTAAGCGCGAGGCGTTCCGCGAGAACATCCACCGCCTCTTCGAGGAGGCGCAGCAGACCGACCTCGGCGCCGGCGTCGTGCAGCTCATCGAGTCGCGCGGACAGCAGGCCCAGATCCGTGAGCTCCAGGTGGACCGCATCCTGCCGAACCCCGCGCAGCCTCGGCTCTCGTACGAGGAGGAGTCGCTCACCGAGCTGGCCGACTCCATCCGGGAGCACGGGATTCTGCAGCCGGTTCTGGTTCGCCCGGTCGGCTCGCAGTTCGGGCTCATCGCCGGCGAGCGTCGCTGGCGCGCCGCGCGCATGGCGGGCAGGGACACGATCCCGGCGATCGTCGTCGACTTCGACGAGCAGACCGCCCTCGAGGTTTCGATCATCGAGAACCTCCAGCGCGAGGACGTCACGCCGCTGGAGGAGGCGCTCATGTTCCGCAAGATGAGCGACCTCGGCTACTCCGTACGACAGCTGGCGCAGAGGCTCGGCAAGGACAAGGGGTATGTCGAGAACCGGCTGCGTCTCGCCGATGCTCCCGAGGACATCCGCGAGCTGGTGTCTTTGCGGAAAGACACCCTGAGCCACGCCTACGAGCTGATGAAGATCGACGACGAGCGCAAGCGACGGCGGCTGGCGAAGCGGGTCCTGGCCGGGGAGCTTCCGCTCGCGCGGCTGCGGGCCCTGACCGGAGCCGACGGCGAGGAGGCGGGCGGCGACGGGAAGCCGCGCCGACGCGCGCGCACCGTCGCCGGCCAGGTGGCAGCGGCGAAGGCGACCGACGATGCGCTCATGAACGTGCGCGGCCGCCTGGCCGACGCCATCGACGAGCTCGTCGAGGTCGTGCGCCAGCGGGAGCTCCTCGACGAGATCCCGCCGGTCAACCGCGACAACATGGCCAAGTACCTGACCATCACCAAGCTGAAGCTCGAGAACGCCATCACCATCATCCGCGCCTCGCGGACACAGGAGCCGATCTAGAAGCCGGCGCTCAGGCGGTGTAGCTCATCACCTCGCGGTGCTGGACCAGGAACTCGATCAGCTTCCGGCGCGCATCCGGGTCGATTCGCCGTAGCCCGGCGACCGCACGGGGCAGCTCGAAGATGGGCGCCGCCAGCTCACCGGCCGTGTCGATTCCGACCACGTGATCCGGTCCGCCCCCGACCAGGAAGGCACGCTGGAAGCCGCGCGGGTCCAGGCCGGCTGCGGCGGTGAACGCCGCGATGGCCGTTCCGACTCCCTTGCGCTTCGCGAAGTCGATGAAGAGATCGGCGGCCCAGGTGTCGATCTGCTCGTCACCCTGCGCGGCGACCATCTCGCGGTACGGCGCCTCGGCGATCTCGCTCACGGCCGCCGATTCTAGCCGCGACCGGGTGCCGCGTTGCCGGTGCATGGTGCGCCGCCCGGAGGCGCGGCCGGCTGTTATCCTCGCCGCCATGCTCAACCGGCTCGGCGATCCGCGGACCGAGGACACGATCGTGTTCGAGGTGCTCCGCACGCCGCGCGGCGGGAACCAGCCCGAGGTGGTCGGCCGCGCCTCGTTCAGGGGAGGGCGCAGCCGGGTGGATGCGCCCGAGCAGGTCGCCGTCCCGATCCAGGAGCTGCTCGAGCGACCCTTCGTCGACCGCGTGCAGGCCGACGAGCGGCCTCGCGGCTACAGGCGCAGCGGGCACGGCATGGTCGACCTGCTCGTCCCGGGGATGGCCGAGCATTTCATCGCCCGCATGCGCGGGCTCTGGCTCAGCTACCCCGACGGCTCGGTCGTGACCGCGCGCGAGGCGGGCGAGGCGGGCGCGGTCCGCCGGCCGACGCTCCCGGAGCCAGCCGATGCGAACCCCCCGGTCGTCGACCCCACGATCCGTCGCGCGACGCTCGCGGCGAGCGACGAGCGGCTCGGGGCGCGGCCGCTGGTACGGGCGAATCCGCCGGAGCCCGGCCTGCGGCCGGGTGCCGTCACGCGCGTACGGCGCACGGACTGCGGCTGGATCGCGTGAGCGACGCGGCCCTACAGACCCTGGACGAACGGTGAGGTTGACGTGTCGTTGAAGCAGTACCTCCTCGTACCGGCACTGATCGCCGCCATCGGCGTCATCTACTGGTTCCTCAGCTACGAGGTGGCCGGCACGGCGCTGCTCATCATCTTCGCCCTCGCCATGGGGCTATTCGGCTGGGTGCTGGTCCCGACCGCCAACAACATCGGACCGGTCGCGCCGGTCGACCCCGACTGGCACGAACGGGAGCGCTGAGGACCGGCATCGGCCGCCGTCGTTGCCAAGCGAAATCGACTCAGCGTGGCTGATCGCCGCCGCGAAGCCTCCTCGTCTCCTCCGCGAGGCTCTCGGACGAGGCTGCCAGGAAGTCCCGGATCAGCGCGAGCTGCTCATCGGTGAGGCGGTCGGCGATCCTCGCGAAGGCTGACGTCAGACCCTCGTAGAGGGGCAGGATCGCGCGCTCGGCGCGCTCCCGGTCGAGCTCCACGACCACCTTGCGGCGATCGAGGGGATCTCGGGCGCGCCGCGCGAAGCCGGAGCGCTCGAGCCGGTCGATCAGCGACGTGGTGGCGGCGCTCGTCAGCCCGGTCAGGGCCGCCAGCCGGCCGGCGGTGAGCGGGCCGTCGCGCGCCAGTATCTCGAGCGTCTCGAGATCGGTGGGGTGGATGCCGACCCGTGACGCGACCGCCTCGCTGAAGAGCACGGTGCGCGCGCTCGATCGCCGCATCTCCTCCTCGAGCCGGCGAAGCAAGTCGGCGCGGCGGCGTGAGCGCCTGTATTTCACTTGTCTAGTATTCAGACGGACGAACCATCCGCCGCGAGTGCGCGGCGCACGGCCGGCACCACGCCGCGGGCGAAGCGCTCGACCTGCTCGCTCGCCGCCGAAGCCGGCCAGAAGATGAAGGCGTCGACCCCGAGCTCGATCGACCACGACGTCAGCGTCTCCACCCAGCGACCAACCGGACCGACGAGAGGACCCTCGCCGACCGCTCCGTCGGTGATCGTGCCCCCGACGTTGTAGATGCGCCGGATGGTGCGCGGGTCGCGTCCCGCCTTCACCGCGGCGTCGTCGAGTCGCGCCGCCGCCCCGCGGAAGCGCTCGGGACCCAGGTAGCTCAGCGACGGCACCCAGCCGTCGCCCAGCCGCGCGATCAGATCCAGGCCGCGGCGCCGGTAGGCGCCCACCCACAGCTCGATCCGATGTGCCGGCGGAGGACCGGGCGGGTAGCCGGGCACCGGGTAGTGCGGCCCGGCGCCGCGGACGACGCGCTCACCGTTGAGCGCGGCGCGGACGATCCGCATCGCCTCCTCCAGGGCATCGATCGACTCCCGCGCCGAGCGCCGCGGGCCGCCCATCCCCGCGACCGCGTCCCAGAACGCGCCGGCGCCGATGCCGAGCTCGAAGCGGCCGCCGCTCATCACGCCGAGCGAGGCGGCGGCCTTGGCGATCATCGTCGGCCCGCGCAACGGCAGATTGGCGACATCCGGGAAGATGCGAAGCCGCGCGGTGCGCGCCAGCAGGTCGGCGATGAGCGCGAAGGTATCGAGGAAACGCCGCTGGTAGGGGTGATCCTGGATCCCCACCAGGTCGAGCCCGCCCCGTTCGGCCGCGAGGACCTGCTCCACGAGCTGCGGGTAGTCCTGGGCGCTCGGCGTGAGCGAGATCCCGAACAGGACGCGCGAGGAAGGCCGGGCGATCAGGCCGGCGGCGCTCGCGGCCGGGTCAGTGCTCGGCGGCGTCGGCCTCCTCCTTCGTCTGATGGACGGTGCCCGGTGCATGCTCCGGGGGCGCGTAGACAGTGATGAGCCGGAGGGGTGAATCTCCCGTGTTGATGAAGTTATGCCGGGTACCGGCACGGACGAAGACGAGGTCGTTGGGACCGACAGGCGACGACTCGCCGTCCAGATGCGCCTCTCCCTGCCCGTCCACGAAGACGAGCACCTGGTCCGTGTCCTCGTGCACTTCGTCGCCGATCTCACTCCCGGGCGCGACGGTCATCACCACGACCTGCTCGTGCTCCCCGGTCAGCACCTCCCGGCGGAAGGCGTCGTTTGTCCGGGCCGCCTCGAGGATGTCCACGCGATTCATGAGCTGTCTGGCCATCGTTCTCGCTCCCTGCCTCATCCGCTGTCGCGCACGACCGCTGCACGCCGGACGCCAACCCGCGTCGTCATGCCCCCCCGGCGCGGCGAGCCCTGACGGAATCGGCTTCTTGATGCCGCGAACGGCGCCACCTAACCTCCGCCCGAGGCACGGAGTTCCTCCATGAACCACTGTGCGGGAGCCGCCGTCGTCGTGTTCGGACTCGCGGCGGCCGCGTGCAACCTGACGCCGGGCAGCTCGGCATCGCCGGGCCCTCAGCAGACCGGCGGAGCGGGCCCGACGAGCACGCTCGCCGGCTCGACCGGCGCTGGCGCCGCTGCCGCAGACGCGAGCGTGGCAGGGAAGCCGTCCGCCAGCGCCGCAGCCCTCGGCGGTGCCCGCGACAGCCCGTTCGCGCGCCGCGACACTCCACCGGGCGGGATCGACGGCTTCCTCGAGTTCACGGCGGGCGGCGGGGACTTCTGCAACGACTTCGACGAGCGTCGACGACCGAGAGTCGCGCTCCTCGTCGGACTCTCCGGGCTGCCGATCGGCGCCTGCGGCTTCGATCTGCCGTCGTCTGAGCCCGCCGACTTGACGGTCGAGGGGCCCGGCGGATGGCGGTGGTCGGG
>DATADA010000232.1:0-6615 GCA_036258775.1 Candidatus Limnocylindria bacterium
GCCGGCGAGCCGGCAGCACCGGTCGGCTCCGGCGTCGCTCCCGGTGCACCTCCACAGGCAGTCACAAGCGCGCCCGTCACGAGCAGGGCGGCGAGCAGTCGCGATCGCTTCATTTCTCTCCCTCGATGCGCTCTTCGGTGGCTGGCCGCGACGCCGTCGAGCGGCCGGGCGTGGTGCGCGACCGATTCTAAGCGAGCGTCGCGCGGCGCGCCGACCCGCGCCCCGGCGCAGGCTGCGCCGCGCGGCGCCCGCCTCCCCGCTACCGTGAAGCCGTGCGCCACCGACTCGTCTGTTTCGACGCCGGCTTCACCCTCATCCGCCCGCGGCAGACCATGGCCGAGCGCCTCGCGCTCGTGCTCGCCTCGCACGGCCACGCGGCCGGGGAGGAGGATCTGCGCCGGGCGTGGGAGGCCGCCGACGAGTGGTTCTGGGAGGAGTACCACCGACCGGGGAACGTCACCTGGACCGACGACGGCCTGATCGAGGAGACGTGGCGCTCGTACCACCAGCTCATGTTCCGGGAGCTCGGGATAAGCGACGGCGATCGGCGCCTGCTCGACGCGGTGCTCGCCAGCCAGTTCGCGGTCGACGCGTGGGAGCCGTACCCCGACGCGCTGCCGGCGCTGGAGACGCTGCGCCCGGGACAGGCCGCCGAGGCAGGCGCCGCCGGCGCGCCGCGCCCGGCGATCGGCGTGGTGAGCGACTGGAGCTCGAACCTCGCCGACGTGCTGGCGGCCGCCGGCCTCGCTCCGTACGTCGACTTCGTGCTCGCGTCCGGCGCGATCGGCCTCGCGAAGCCGGCGCCGGAGCTCTTCGCGCTCGCCTGCCGGCGCGCCGGCGTCGAACCGGCTCAGGCCGTCATGGTCGGTGACTCCTACCGGGCCGACGTGCTCGGCGCGCGCTCGGCCGGCATGGATGGCGTGCTGCTCGACCGCGCCGGGGAGGCGGCCGACGTCGAGCCCGGCGTTCCCGTGATTCGCAGTCTCGAGGGGCTCCCCGCGATCCTCGGAGCCGTGGGCGCGCCGACGCACCTCGCCCACGGTTCATCGGCTCCGCCGCCGCGGCCGGCGAGATGACGGGAGTGGCGCGCCGGACAGGATTCGAACCTGCGACCTTCGGCTCCGGAGGCCGACGCTCTATCCACTGAGCTACCGGCGCGCGGGAGGGCGAGTGTATCAGGCTGCCGCCTGGAATCCCCACCACGCCGCCGCGGAAAAACGGAGGCCCCTCCACGAGGGAGGGGCCTCCAATGCTGTCGGATCCGCCAACCGCAAGGGCATCTTTCACGCGGGGTTTCCCCCACTACCCTTACCCGAACCTACCCATGACCTTGCGATCTGAATCGCTGTGCGAACAGCGCCCACAGGATAAGCCAGCGCTCCATACCGAGTCAACGCTCTGAAAAATAAAGAATGCGAAACGCGAAGCGCCGCGTCGCGCGGGTTCGGAGCCGGATCACCCGCCGGCGCGCGCCTCGGCGGCGCTCGAAACGGTGATCGAGGTGATCACCACCGGGTCGAGCGGGACGCCCTGCGGGCCGTTGACGGGGACCTGCGCGATCGCGTCGACCACGTCGGTGCCATCGGTCACGCGGGCGAAGATCGTGTACTCGCGCTCGAGCTGGCCGTCGAGATCGGCCAGGCAGATGAAGAACTGGCTCCCGTTCGTGTTCGGCTGTCCGGCGTTCGCCATGGCGGCGCTATAGGCCTCGTAGCCGAGGCCTTCCGCGGGGGGCTCGATCTCGAAGCGGTAGCCGGGCCCGCCGCTGCCCAGGCCCTGGAAGTCGCCGTGGTCGGTCCTCGTCTGCGGATCGCCAGCCTGCGCGACGAAGCCGGCGAGGACGCGATGGAAGGTGACGCCGTCGTAGAAGCCGCAGCGCGCCAGCGCGACGAAGTTCGCGCTCGCCAGCGGGGCCTCTTCGGCGAACAGCTGGAGAGTGAAGCTGCCGTCGACCCGGCCCGAGTCGCTCCGAACCTCCACCCTGGCCGCCTCGACGCCCTCCAGCTCCGCCTGGGCTCCAACCCGGGTGGGTGGCTCGTCGGGACACGGCGGACGCGGGGCCGGGGTGGCCTCCGCGCAGCCGGCGAGCAGGAGCCCGATCACGAGCGCGAGCGGTTCGGCCGTCCGCCGCTGTCGGCTCACGCCGGCTGGCCGCCTCCGTCGCTCCGCAACCGAGCATCGAACAGGCGACGCGCGTAGTGGACCGGCATCGTGCCGCCGTAGAGCAGGGTGTCGTGGAAGAACTTCATGCTGTAGGCGGGCCCCATCCGCCGCTCGACGTCGTCGCGCAGCGACTCGATCATGTGGCGCCCGTAGAGGTACGAGAGCTGATAGGTCGGCGTGGAGGTGTAGCGCTTCACCTCGGCAACGGCGGCCGGACGCTCGAAGCCGGTCTGCTCGATCAGGAAGTCGACCGCGTCGTCGAAGCCGATGTCGCCGCGATGCAGGCGCACGTCGAGGACGATCCGAACCGCGCGCCAGATCGCGTCGGTGTGGACGATGTACCAGTGCTCCGGCGTGTCGTCGAAGCCCGCCTCCTTCATCATCCGTTCGCAGTAGAACGCCCAGCCCTCGACGAACTCGGGCGCGCCGGTGAGGAGCCGCACCAGGCTCGGGTTCGTGAGCCCGCTCGACAGCTGCAGATGATGCCCGGGGTACGCCTCGTGGACGCCGGTGTTCGAGATCGAGGCGTAGCTGTGCTCACGCATCATCTCCGGCGTCGCGGGCGGGGTGACGATGTAGATCCCGAGCGGATCAGGGTCGAAGCGGGCCGGCTCGTAGTAGGCCGCGAACGGAATGAGATGCCGGATGTAGGCCGGCGTCTCGGCGACGAGCAGCTTGTCCTGTTCGGGAAAGCTGGCGAGGTCGCGCTCGGCGATGAACGCTCTGGCTCGATCCATCGCTCGCCGGTACTCGTCGAGCGCCTCCGGGAACGAGGCGGGATGATGGTTCTTGACGAGGTCGCCGACCTCGCCCGGCGAGAGAGTGGGATCGATCTCGCGGCACACCTCCTCGCGCGCGGCTCGCTCGTCGGCGAGCATCCGCTCACCGACGGCGAGGATCTCGTCCGCGGTCGCATCGAGCTCACGGAGCCGCACGAGCTCGTCGAACAACTGCGACCCGGTCGCCCAGTCGTCGGTGGCGCGGGACAGGGCCTCGCTGCGCAGCCAGGTGACGTGGTCGTCGAGCGCCGACCGCGTCCCCTCGACCGCCCGGGAGAGGCGCTCGGTCAGCCCGCCCTCTCCCAGCTCCGCACGCGTCGCGGCGAGGATCGTCTCGAGGAACGACGGCAACGACTCGCTGCTCTCGAGGTCGATCTCGGTCCACAGCCGGACGGGTCGGCTGACGCGGGTGCGGCTCTCGGCGAGGTAGCGCGGCGCCTGCTCCAGGCGGCCGGCGATGCTCTCGAGCCGCTCGGCGAGCGGCGCGAAGTCACGCGTGAACAGCGGGAAGAGCGCGTCCCCGATGTGCTCGGCGGCATCGGAGCTCCGTTCCCACAGCCGGTGCTCCTGCAGGCGATGCAGCTCGAGCCGGCCCTCGTGAAGCAGCAGGTCGCGGTCGAGCGCGCGCTCGGCGGACATCTCGTCGGGGGCGAAGCGCTCCATCTCGTCGATCGTCCGTCGCCAGAACGCGACCCGGGTCTCGACCGACTCGCGATCGGTCCGGCTCAGGTCGGCGTCGTGATCGTGGAAGCCGACGAACGTGGCCGTCTCCGGCGACAGCGACAGCAGGTCGCGAAACCAGCGCTCGACGGTGCGGTCGAAGCGTGCCTCCGCGTCGTTGGCTGCGGAGGCGGGCGTGGTGCTTGGGACGGTCAAGGTCTTCCTCTGCGGCGGCCCCCCGGCGGGCGCGACGCGCCGCGACGGGGTGGATGAACGATTTGTCACCACGGGGGCGGCACGGTCGGTCAGGCACGGCGCCGCGGCGCCGTGAAGCCTAGCACCGGCCCTCCGCAGCCGGAGCGGGGACTCTCGCGGGACCTGACCGTCCCCTACAATCGCGCGCCGTGACCACCAGGCGGCCGGCGCGAACCGGCGTGACCGCTGCTCCCCGCAGCCGGACGCGTCCGCACTCGCTCGCCCCGGAGCATCTCGGCGACGCCCGCGCCGCGGGCGCGCTCGTCCTCGCGGTCATCGGCTCGGCACTGGCGATCACGGCCCTCGCGATCATCGTCAGTGCCCTGACCCTGCCCGGCCGCTACCCGGCCGACAGTGCGCCGCCGGACGTCGCGTCGCTCGGTATCCTGCCCGCGCTCGGAGGAGCGGGGCTCCTCGCGCTGGCTGCGGCCCTGGCCGGCACGTCGGTCGCCACGCTGCTCGGCGCGCGACGAGTCCGGCCGCTCGCGATCGCGCTCGGCGCGGTGATGGCCGTCATCGGCGTGGCGGGGTCCCTGGTGCTCATGCTCTCCCCGATCCCGGACGGCGTGACCGCCGCCGCCCTCTTCGCGCTGGCGGTCACCGCCGGCGCCGGCGCCTTCCTCCTGGCACGCCGACGCGTCTGACCGCTCCTGGCTCCGCCCGCCTGCCGCGTCTCGTTCTCGCCGTCGGCGGTGCGGTGGCCCTCCTGGCCGGCGCGGGTTCGGTGGTGGTCGGTGTGGCGGCCGCGGGGTGGCTCCACTCGCGGCTCCCGCCCGTGGCCGCCGACGTGGGCGCCGTCGGCGGTGCCGCCGTGGCGGTCGGGGCGGCCCTCCTCCTCCTCGGCGTCGCGCAGATCGCGATCGTCGCCTTGCTGCGGCCGCAGGCGCGGGCGGTGGTGAGCGCGGGCAGCGTGCTCGCCTCGATCCTCGGCGCCGCTCTGCTGGCCGCGGCGGTCGCGGCGGTCACCGAAGCGCTCGGGACGCCCGATGCGTCGCTTCCGCTGCTCGCGGGGGCGAGCCTCGCGATCGCCTGCGCGGCCCTCTACGCCGCGGCCGCCTGGCGCCTGATCGGGCTCCTCACCGGATCCCGGGGCCACTCCTGAACCGCCCGAGGGCCGGTGCTATACTCCGCGACCGTCCCCCGGGCCCGTGGTGTAGTGGCCTAACATGCCAGCCTGTCACGCTGGAGATCGCCGGTTCGAATCCGGTCGGGCCCGCCAGACAGCGAACGGGGGCGGCTCGCGCCGCCCCGCGTGGTCGGCCCCTGGCGCGGTGTCCTAGAAGACGCCGAGCAGCCAGAGGACCAGGATGATCAGCAGGATCGTCCCGACGATTCCGAGTCCGAACATCGGCCTCCTCCCTCCGCTGCGGACTACGCGAGATCCCGACGCATGCCGCGTGCCAGCCGCGCGACAGCGTGCAACGCGGATGGAGCGCTGACGGTCGAGCGCCCGCCGCCCGGACGCCGCACGCTCAGGTCGCCGCGGGGAACTCGGACGCCGCGTCGGCCTCCGCGTCCTTGACCGCGGTCTCGTACTGCTCCTGGCTGGCGGACTCCGCCTGGCGCTGCTCGTGGCGCTCGAGGATCGTGCGCACCGCCTCCTCGACGTCGTCGGTCACCGTGAACAGCTCGAGGTCCCCTGGGCTGATCTTGCCCTCCGCCAGCATCGGATCCCGCAGCCAGGCGATGAGCCCGCTCCAGTACTCGCTGCCGAACATCACCACCGGGAAGTTGGCGACCTTGGCCGTCTGGATCAGGGTCAGCGCCTCGAACAGCTCGTCGAGCGTGCCGAAGCCTCCGGGGAAGATGCAGAACGCCTCCGCGTACTTCAGGAACATCACCTTCCGCACGAAGAAGTAGCGGAACTCGAGCCCGAGGTCGACGTAGTCGTTGATCCCCTGCTCGAACGGCAGCTCGATGTTGCAGCCGATGGAGAGGCCCCCGGCATCCCGCGCGCCGCGGTTGGCCGCCTCCATGAGGCCCGGCCCGCCTCCGGTGATGATCGCGAAGCCCTCCTCAGCGAGGCGGCGGCCGAGCGCGCGGGCCAGCTCGTACTGCGGATCGTCCGGCTTGGTCCGGGCCGATCCGAAGACGGTCACGGCGGGGCCGACGCCCGCGAGCGCGTCGAATCCCTCCACGAACTCCCCGACGATGCGAAGCGTCCGCCACGGGTCCGACTGCAGCCAGGTGGGACTCGGCCGCTCCTGCAGCAGCCGCTGGTCCTCGGTGGACCGTCCATCCGGGGCCCGCCGCACGACCTGGCCCACCCGATGGTGATCCTGATCCTTCATCCCCGGCATGGCACATGCTCCTTCTCGTTCGACACGGCGGAGGACGGATGCTAGGGTGTCCGCCCGCCCCGTCGTCGCCAGGGTTGCTCCTGCACGCGGCACGCCCATCCGAAGCCGCTGCGGGGCAGTCGAAGCTCACATCGCGCGAGGCCCCTATTGCCAGATCTGATACGGCGCGCCGCCGTCCTCGTCCTCCTCAGCGCCGCCGGCATCGGCCTGCTCGCACCGCTGGCCATCGCCGGTTCGGCGACCCCGCGAGCGCTCGAGAGCGAGCGCCTGCTGGCGACGGCCGATGGCCACGCCGCCGCGACGACGCTCGACCGCAGCACGCTCTCGGGTCGCGATCGGCCGGCCGAGCTCTCGCTCGTCGGATCCGCCGCTGACCGGGCGCCGGAGCTGCTCGCGCCCCAGCCGGCCCCCGATGGCCCCGGCGCGGTACCCCTCCGGGCGTCGATCGAGCCGATCCC
>DATADA010000233.1:0-4342 GCA_036258775.1 Candidatus Limnocylindria bacterium
ACCCTCAACGAGCCCTGGGTGGCCGCGATGATCGGCTACTACCGCGGCGTTCACGCGCCGGGCATCCGCGACTTCGACAGCGCGCTGCGCGCAGCCCACAACATGCTTCTCGCTCATGGCTGGGCGGTGACGCTCTACCGGTCGCTCGGCCTGCCGGGCCGGATCGGCGTCACCCTGAATCTGCAGCCGACCTACCCGCTCACCGAGTCCGACGCGGACCGTGCCGCCGCGCGCGCCTCCGACGGGTACACGGACCGCTGGTTCCTCGACCCCGTCTTCGGGCGCGGATACCCCGCGGACATGCTGGAGCTGTACGAACGGCGTGGCGCGGACATGGGTTTCGCGAACGAGGCCGACGCGCGCACGATCGGCCAGCCACTCGACTTCCTCGGGGTCAACTACTACTCGCGCCGGGTCGTGTCCGCGGGTGGCACGGAGCTCGGCTGGACCGTCCGCGAGGGTGCCCCGCCGGGCGCCGAGGTCACCGGCTTCAACTCGGAGATCGTGCCCGACTCGCTGGTCGACCTCTTCGCGCGGCTCAGGACCGACTACCCCGCGACGCCGCTCTACGTCACCGAGAACGGGGCCGCCTGGCGAGAGACGCTCGGCGCGGATGGACAGGTGGCCGACCCCTACCGCATCGACTTTCTGCGCCGCCACTTCGCCGCCGCCGAGCGCGCCATCGGCGAGGGCACCGACCTGCGCGGCTATTTCGTCTGGAGCCTGATGGACAACTTCGAGTGGGCCTTCGGCTACTGGCCGCGCTTCGGGCTCGTCTACGTCGACTACCCGACGCAGCGTCGCGTGCCGAAGGCGAGCGCGCGGTGGTACTCAGGCGTGATCCGCGCCAACGGCGTCGATTGACGCCGTGGATCGCAATCGGATACGATTCGGCAAATGGCTCTGATCCAACCGGCATCCGTACCGGGCGAGCGGCTCGACGAGCCCCGCGCCGCCGCCGTTGCGCTGCGGCTGGCGGAGCTGATGGGCGTCTACCGGCGGCCGCCCGACGCGCGGCTCGACCGTCAGCTCCTCGAGGAGCTGGCCGGCGCCGTGGCGGGCAGCGGGATCGCCGATCGGCTCGCGCTTCCCGCCGAAGGCGCCCGGGCCAGACGGCGGCTCGCGCTCGCCGTCCTGGAAGCGCTCGAGGCGTCGCCCCTCCCGGCGGCCGAGATCGAGCGGCTGGCCGCGATGCTCGGCCTCGACCGGCTGGCCACGATGGCCGGCGCGTCGGTGCCGTCCCTGCGACGCTACGCCCGCGGCGAGCGCACGACGCCGGACCCCGTGGCGCAGCGGATCCACTTCCTGGCGCGGATCGTCGCGGTGCTGCGCGGCAGCTTCAACGAGTTCGGCGTCCGGCGCTGGTTCGAACGGGCGCGGACCGCGCTCGACGGGCGCGCGCCGGCCGACCTGCTCGCCGGAACGTGGGATCCCGACGACGCCGACCCGCAGCGAGTCCGCGAGCTGGCGGAGAGCCTGCTCGCGTGATCTGCTTCCGGAACGCGGACCGCGACGTCCCGTTCTTCTGGGAGAGCGAGGCGCAGCCGCCCGCGCGCTGGCACGCTGCCGGCGATGGGCCGGCGCACTACATGGCGACGACGCCTGATGCCGCCTGGGCCGAGTTCCTGCGCCACGCCGAGATCACGGACCCCGCGGATCTCGCCGGCGTCGAGCGCGCGATGTGGGCGATCGAAGTGCCCGACGACGAGCCGCTCGCCAGCCCACGCCTCGCCCGTACCACACTCGTCGGTGGCCGTGAGAGCTACCCCCGCTGCCAGCGAGAAGCGTCGCGCCTCCGGGTCGGCGGGGCGAGCGGCCTGCGCGCGCCATCGGCCGCGCTGCGGACCGGTCCGTCGGGCTGGCGGACCCAGGATGGCCTGCGGCCCGGGCCGCTGCGTCGCGCCGAGACGATCGTGCTCTTCGGCCTGCGACCCGAGCTGATCGGCTGGGCCGCATGCGCGGTCGGCCGCCCGCGCGCCGATCTCGTGGGCCGCGTTCGCCACCTCTGACCGGGCCGCGCCGTGACTCGCGCGCGGGACGGCGGCGAGGTCAGCGTCGCCACCTCCCGCTACCGGCTCTCGATTCGTCCCGGGGAGCCCTACGCCCGGCTCGAGGACGCAGCCGGATCCCGATGGGCCGATCTGCTCCTGGCGGGGAGCGTCCACACGCTCGCAGCGCTCGACGACACGGCAGGGCTCGATCCGGCTCGCCTTCGCGAGGACGGCGGCGCGCCGGTGATCGAGGTCGCCGCTCGCAGCTCCGCCTGGCAGCAGCGGCGGCTCGTGATCCGCTGCGAGGAGGATGTCCTCGCCCTGCGGCTCGAGGTCACCGGGCGCGGGCGGCTGGCGGACGCCTGGCTTCTCGGCGGCTACTTCTCCGCCCAACCACGCCGCGGGAGCGGATGGCACGCCAGCGCCGCCGCCTTTCGGTCCGTGTTCGACCCCGAGCCGTCGACGCCGGAGCGCGTCGTCGGCCCCGCCTCGGAGCCGGCCGCCATCGACGTGGTCGGCACCTCGCTGCCGGGTCGCGGCCACTGGTTCTTCACTCCGCCACCCCTCGTCTACGGCGTCTGCCGCGAGCCGCCCGGGAGCGGGGGAGAGGAGTCTGGCGGCCCGTGGCTCGGCATCGGGGTGGAGACCCCGGTCGAGGAGCTGACGTTCGTCGGTTTCCACTACGAGCCCGGCGAGCGGACCTTCGCGTTCCGTCTCGCGTACGAGGGCGAGACGCAGGTCGACGGGGAGTGGGCGACGCCGTGGCTGGTCCTCTCCTTCGGCGCGGACGATCCGTACCAGGTCGTGCGCCGCCACGCCGACCGGCTCAGGGCACGAGGGCTGGCGCCGGAGCTCCGCGCGGGGCAGGCGCCGGCATGGTGGCGCGAGCCGATCTTCTGCGGCTGGGGAGCCCAGTGCCACCTCGCGTGGCCCGACGGCTGGCAAGCGCCCGATGCTCCGTTCGCCGGCGACCTCTGCCGCCAGGAGCACTACGACGCGTTCCTGGCGGCGCTCGGTTCAAACGGCGTCCGGCCGGGCACGATCGTCGTCGACGACCGATGGGAGCGCAGTTACGGCTCGGGGGAGCCGGACCCCGATCGGTGGCCAGACCTGCCGGGATGGATCGCGCGGCGCCACGCCGACGGCCAGCGCGTCCTGCTGTGGTGGAAGACGTGGGCCCCCGACGCGCTCGATCCGGCGCTCTGCGTCCGGAACGCGGCCGGCGTCCCGGTCGCCGCCGACCCGAGCCACCCGGGCTACCGTGCCGCGCTCCGCGCCGCGCTGCGCCGCATGCTGGCGCCCGACGAGTGCGACGCCGACGGCCTGAAGGTCGACTTCACCGCCATGACGCCGTCCGGACCCGGCATGCGGCGTCACGGCCGGGCGTGGGGGATCGCGCTCCTCCATCGGCTGATGCGCCTCATCTACACCGAGGCGAAGGCGATCAAGCCGGAGGCCCTGGTGATCGCGCACGCGGCCGACGCGCGCTTCGCGGACGTGCTCGACATGGTGCGCCTCAACGACGTGCAGCGGCTCGAGGACCCGTCACGGCCGCACACGCTCGTGCCCCACATGGCGCATCGCGCGCGGCTCGCCGCGGCGGCCCTGCCCGGCGTGCCGATCGACACCGACAACTGGGCGTTCCCCGATCGCGCCACCTGGCGCGAGTACATGTCGCTCCAGCCGGAGCTCGGCGTGCCGTCGCTCTACTACGCGACGCACATCGACTGCTCGGGCGAGCCGCTCACCGAGGACGACTACGCCGCGATCCGCGATGCATGGCGGCGGTACAGGGCTCGCCCGGTCGGCACTGGCTAGCCGCGCGGGCCGGACGCGTGCCCGCCCCGGCTCAGCGGCCGGTGGAGCCGGTGGTCGCGATCCCCTCGAGGAAGTACCGCTGGCCGAGGAAGAAGATGATGATCATCGGCACCGTCACGAGCACGCCGCCGACCGCCAGCAGCTCGAAGTGGCGCTCGCCGCCGATCGACGGGCTGTCGATGATCGCCTTCAGCCCGCGCGGCAGGGTGAAGACCTCCTGGTCGCGGATGAAGATCAGCGGCTTCACGAGGTCGGTCCAGGCGGCCTTCAGCTCGAAGATGAAGACGACGATCAGCGCCGCGCGGGTCAGCGGCATGGCGATCGACCACCACATCCGCAGGTAGTTCGCGCCGTCGACGCGCGCCGCGTCGAACAGCTCCCGCGGCAGGGAAAGGAAGAACTGCCGCAGCAGGAAGACGTAGAAGGCCGATGCGAACAGGTTGCCGGCCCAGAGCGGCACGAGCGTGTTGTTCCATCCCAGGAAGTCCCAGATCAGGAAGGTCGGGATCATCGTCACCGCGCCCGGCAGCATC
>DATADA010000234.1:0-21435 GCA_036258775.1 Candidatus Limnocylindria bacterium
TCAAGAGCGTTCAGATCCCGATGAGCCGGCCCGCGTCCGGGGCGCCGCCGAGGCGCGGCCCGACCCGCTCCACGAGACTCTCCTGGCCGTGGCGCGCGCCAACGGGCGCGTCTCGGTCGCCGCGCGCTCGCTCGGGGTCCACCGCAACACCGTCCTCTACCGGCTGCGTGTCGCTCGTGCGGAGCGCGGGATCGACCCGCGCCGCCCGGAGGATGCGCTGCGGCTGCTGCGCGAGGCACAGCCGGACGGCGACGGCTGACGCACAACGCCGCGACAACCGGCGGCCGTCGACGGCGGCGCGGGGCGTTGTGCACGGCGCACAACACACCGCCGTCCGACGCCTCTCCGGCGCCATGGCCCGCTGACGGGCCAGCCGCTACGCTCGCGACGCCCACCGCCCCCGAGCAACCTTCAGTTCTGAGGAGTCACCATGGCCAACAAGCAGCTCGACGCTGCCATGAAGCTCGCCGAAGATCGCAACCTGCGCTTCATCAGCCTGCAGTTCACCGACATCGTCGGCGCGGTCAAGAGCGTTCAGATCCCGATGAGCCGCCTCGGCGAGGCGGTCGAGCACGGGAAGTGGTTCGACGGCTCGAGCATCGAGGGCTTCGCCCGCATCGCCGAGTCGGACATGTTCCTGGTCCCTGATCTCGAGACGTTCAGCCCGATCCCCTGGGAACCCGGCCTCGATCCCGCCGGCCAGACGCTCGAAGCGGGCAGCGCGCGGGTCATCTGCGACGTCTACACCCCGAACGGTGACCCGTTCCCGGGCGACCCGCGCGCGGTGCTGCGCCGCCAGATGGAGCGCGCCAAGAAGCTCGGGTACACGTTCAACACCGGCCCGGAGCTCGAGTTCTTCCTGCTCCGCCGCGATGGCGACGGCGAGGTGAAGCCGCTGCCGCACGACGCGGCCGGCTACTTCGACCTCTCCGAGGACCTCGGCACCGAGGTCCGCAAGGAGATGATGAATGCCCTCGAGCAGGTCGGCATCGAGGTCGAGACGGCGCACCACGAGGTCGCCACCGGCCAGCACGAGATCGACTTCAAGTACGCCGATGCGCTCCGCACCGCGGACAACGCGGTGACCTTCAAGACCACGCTGAAGGCGGTCGCGGCCAGGCACGGGCTGTACGCGACGTTCATGCCCAAGCCGTTCTTCGGCATCAACGGCTCGGGGATGCACACCCACCAGTCGCTGTGGGATGAGAGGCGCAGGCGCAACGCCTTCGCCGACCCGTCCGACGAGTATGGCCTCTCCGAGATGGCGCGCAGCTACATCGCGGGCATCCTCGAGCACGCTCGGGGCATGATCGCGGTGCTCGCGCCGCTCGTGAACTCGTACAAGCGCCTGGTCCCCGGCTACGAGGCACCGGTCTACATCGGCTGGGCGCGCATCAACCGCTCGGCACTGATCCGCATCCCGCAGATCAGCAAGGGCCAGGTCGAGTCGACCCGCATCGAGCTGCGCTGCCCGGACCCGTCGACCAACCCGTACCTGGCCTTCGCCGCCATGCTCGCCGCCGGGCTCGACGGCATCGAGCGCAAGCTGAAGCCGCCGGAGCCGGTCGAGGAGAACCTCTACCACCTCGACGAGGCGAAGCTGCGCAGCCGGAACATCCGCCAGCTGCCCGGCACGCTGAGCGAGGCGCTCGACGAGCTGTGCGCGGACCGCGTCATCCTCGACGCGCTCGGCGAGCACGTCGCCGAGCGCTTCGTGGAGGCGAAGCGCGAGGAGTGGGACGAGTACCGCATCCAGGTCTCCGGCTGGGAGGTGGAACGCTACCTCGAGGCGTTCTGAGCGCCGTCCTGTCCGGAAGCTGAGCGACGGGGGCGGGGGCGTCGGCCGACGCCGCCCGCCCGGTACCCCGTGGCATACTTGCCGCCGCCTGCCACCGCCTCGCAGACGGGGGTGTTTCCCGACCGATGCTCGTTGCCGTCACCGGCGCGGAGGGCTTCATCGGTTCGCACTTGGTCGAACAGCTCGTGGAGCGCGGCGACCGCGTGCGCGCGATGGTCCTGTACAACTCGTTCGGCCGCCGCGGCTGGCTCGACACGCTGCCGGAGCGCGTGCTCGACGCCGTCGAGGTCGTGGCGGGTGACGTCCGCGACGCCGGGTCGGTCGTCGAGTTCTGCCGCGGGGCGGAGGCGGTCTACCACCTCGCGGCGCTGATCGCGATCCCGTACTCGTACCGGGCGCCTCGCTCGTACGTCGAGACGAACGTCAGCGGCACCCTGAACGTCCTCGAGGCGGCTCGCGTCCTGGAGACGCCGCGCGTGGTGCACACCTCGACGAGCGAGGTCTACGGCACGGCGCGCTCCGTCCCGATCGACGAGGGCCATCCGCTCCAGGCGCAGTCGCCGTACGCCGCCTCCAAGATCGGCGGCGACAAGCTGGCGGAGGCGTACCACCTCAGCTTCGAGGTGCCGGTGACCACGCTCCGCCCGTTCAACACCTTCGGCCCGCGCCAGTCGGCCCGCGCCGTCATCCCGACGATCATCACGCAGCTCGCCGCCGGCCGCGAGGAGATCGAGCTCGGCGCCGTCGAGCCGAGGCGCGACTTCACCTTCGTGGCCGACACAGCGGCGGCGTTCGTCGCGGTGGCGACCGCGCCGCCCGAGCGGGTCATCGGCCGGACGCTGAACGCGGGCACCGGGCGCGAGGTCTCGATCGGCGGGCTGGCCGACATGGTCGCCGCGATCATGGAGCGCCCGATCCGGATCCGCAGCGACGCGAACCGGCTGCGACCGGCCTCGTCGGAGGTGATGCGCCTGGTCTGCGACGCGTCGGAGCTGCGCGCTGCGACCGGCTGGGAGCCCCGCCACAGCCTGGAGGACGGGCTGCGTCTCACGGTCGACTGGTTCAGCAGGCCCGAGAACCTGGCCGCCTACCGCTGGCAGGACTACAACCTCTGAGTGGCGACGAGGGTCTCCACGCGGTCGTCCTGGCGGGGGGCAAGGGGACGCGGCTGCGGCCGTACACCACCGCCTTGCCGAAGCCGCTGGTGCCGATCGGCGATGAGCACTCGATCCTCGAGATCGTCCTCCGTCAGCTGGGAGGCTGCGGGTTCCGGAGGGTGACGCTCGCCATCGGCCATCTCGGCTCGCTGATCGAGGCGGTCGTCGGCGACGGCGCCCGCTGGGGGCTGCAGGTCGACTACGCCATGGAGGACGGCCCGCTGGGGACGATGGGCCCGGTGCGGCGCATCCTCGATCGGCTGCCGGAACACTTCCTGGTGCTCAACGGCGACGTCCTGACCGATCTCGACTACGCCGAGGTCCTGCGCCGGCACGCCGCCTCCGGCGCGCCACTGACGATCGCGACCTACCCGCGCGAGGTCGAGATCGACTTCGGCGTGCTCGAGGTCGAGGCGGACCGGGTCGTCGGCTTCCAGGAGAAGCCGCGACTCGCCTACCTCGTCAGCATGGGGGTCTACGGCCTGTCGCGCCGGACGCTCGAGCGCTACCAGCCGGGTCGGCCGCTCGGCTTCGACCGCCTGGTCATCGACCTGCTCGAGCGCGGGGAGCAGCCCGCCAGCTACCGGTTCGACGGGTACTGGCTCGACATCGGCCGGCCGGAGGACTACGACCAGGCGAACACCGACTTTCCGCGACTGCGCCACCGGCTCCTCCCGGAGCGCTGAGTGCCCGGCGTCCTGCTCCTCGGCGCCGGCGGCTTCATCGGGCGGGCGGTCCTCCGGGAGCTGCGTGACGGTGGCCACCGGGTCATCTGCGTCGATCGGCACCCGCCCGCGGCGGGCCACGCCGCGAGCGAGGAGTGGCGAGACGCGGACCTGCTGGCCGCGCCGCCGGATGAGCTGGCCGCGCTGCTCCGGGGCGAGGCGGCGGCCGTGATCAACTGCGCCGGCGTGACGGCCGGCGACGCGGAGCTGCAGGTGCGCGCCAACGCGCTGCTGCCGGCCCGGCTGCTCACCGCGTTGGCGGGGAGCGGCCGGCGCCTGGTCCACCTCGGCTCCGCCGCCGAGTACGGCGCGGCGCCCGCCGGCACGTCGCTCGACGAGGAGGCGCCGGCGCGCCCGGTGAGCGACTACGGCGTCGCGAAGCTGGCCGGGACGCTGCTCGTCGTGAACGCGGCGCGGGCAGGGAGCGTCGACGGCGTCGTGCTGCGGCTCTTCAACCCACTCGGTCCCGGCATGCCGCCCGCCTCGATGCCGGGCCGTGCCGCGGCGGCCATCCGCGAGGCGCGCGACGCCGGTCGCGACGCGATCCGGATGGGAGCGCTCGATGCCCGCCGCGACTTCGTCGACGTGCGGGACGTCGCGGCCGCCGTGGTCGCCGCGGCGCTGGCTCCGGCCCTCCCGGAGCCGCTGCTCAACGTGGCGTCAGGTGCGGCGGTGCAGGTGCGCGAGGTGGTGCGGGCGATCGCCGACGCGGCGGGCTGGGCCGGGCGCATTGAGGAGGACCCAGCCCTGGGCAGCGAGCGGTCGACCGGCGTGACGTGGCAGCGGGCGTCGATCGAGCGGATCGGCTCCGCGCTCGGCTGGAGCCCGCGCCATGACCTCGCGGCGGCCGCCGCATCGGTCTTCGAGGAGTAGACGACCGCCGCAATCGGCGACGTGGCGTCCGCCACGGTGGCGGACGGGTCAGGCGGCGTCGCCGCTGCCCGCCGTGCGCCGGCGCAGTGTGCCAGCCAGCTGCCGCACTCCCGTCACCAGGCGCTGCCCGTCGGCGCGCGTCGGTACGACGTAGCCGAGCGCGGGCCGGCCCGAGACGCGGGCGCTCATCGCCACGAGCGCCGCGGCGTACGCGGAATAGCTGATGAGCGAGGCGGCCGCCGCCCCCATGATCCCGAAGGCGGGGATCAGCAGCAGGTTCGCGACGACGTTCAGCCCCACGCCCGCGCTCGAGACGGCCGCCACTCGCAGCGGAAGGCCCAGGCCCGTCAGGTAGCTCGAGACGACCTTCGCGACGCTGAGCGACACCACGCCGGGGAGCAGGAGCAGGAACGGCGGCAGGCTGCCGAGGAAGTCGGGCAGGAGGATCCAGACCGCCAGCCCCGCGGCCGGGACGAGGCCGAGCACCGCGAGCGCGGTCAGCAGCAGCGTGAACCGGCTCACCTGTGGCGTCATCTCGTCCGCGGCGCGCCGCTCCGCGCCCGCCACGCGCGGGAAGAACACGGTGGCGACCGAGTCGGGAACGTAGAACGCCAGCTCGGCCAGGCTGACGGCCAGCGCATACAGCCCGATCTGGACCCGCGCCTCCTGCAGCCCCACGATCCCGCCGAGCATCGCCGACAGCAGGAAGATGTCGGCCCGGTAGCTGAAGAACCCGGTGATGCTCGCCGGATAGATCCGCATGCCGTACCCCGTGAGCTCGCCCAGCCGGGCGGCCGGTTGCGGCGCATCGTCGCGCGTCGTCCTGCGCAGCTCGAGGACGACCAGGGTGCCGGCAACGGCCGCGGCGAGGACGTTCGCGGTCACCGCCCCGCGAACGCCCAGGTCGAGGGCGCCGAGGAGGACGACGATCAGGATCAGCAGGACCGCCGACTGGGCGACCAGGATCACGTTGTAGTTCCGCATCGTCTGGCGGCCGATGAGCACAGATCCGCAGAAGGCGGCGGCGAACTGGAAGGGGAGCGACAGGAGCGCGACCTGGATCAGCTCCGGCGGCGCGACCGGTACGACCGCCGGCGCGACGAACGCGGCGGCGGGCCAGGCGATCGCGAGCAGGACCAGCGATATCCCGGCCGCGAGGCCGAGCGAGGTCCGGAACAGGGCCGAGCCGGAGCGGCCCCGGCCCGCGAAGAAGGTGATCGCCGACGGCAGGCCGAGCTGCCCCAGCGTGAAGAGCATCGTCGGCACCAGGATGATCGGCGCGTACGTGCCGCGGCCCTCCGGGCTGAGGAGCCTGGCCAGCAGGAAGGAGATCACCAGGCTGAGCACGAAGCGCGCGACGCGGGTCGCGAAGATGCCCGCGATACGACGCGAGAAGGGCGACGCGAGCGTCACGCGCCGCCGGCCAGCCGCCGGTACAGCCGCTCCATCTTCAGCATGTTCGTCTCCTGGTCGGCCTCCTCGCCGGCGTAGCGACGCATCCGCTCGGCGAGCGCGGCCCTCCCGTCTCCGCCCAGTGCCAGCGCGCGGCGCAGCGCCGCCGCGAGCGCCGAGGCATCTCCGGCGGGGACGATCAGCTCGGGCGCGAACCGTTCCAGCACCGAGCGCACGGCCGGCACGTCGCTCGCCACGACCGGCGCGCCGCAGGCCATCGCCTCGAGGACCGTGCTCGGGAAGCCGTCGCTCTCGGGCACGGACACGACCACGTCGGCGGTCCGATAGAGCGCGAGCAGCTCGGGCTCGGGGATGTCGTCGATGATCCGCAGCCGCTCTCCGACCCCGGCCCGCGCGGCGCGCGCCCGCACCTCGGCGAGGTAATCCGGATCGGCGTTCCGCCCGCTCATCACGACCACGGCGTCGTCGAGCCCGGCGACGGCGTCGAGGACGGTGTCATGGCGATAGAGTGGCCGGGCTGCGCGGGGCGAGAACAGCAGCGGTCGGCCCCCCAGTCCGAGCCGCTCCACGAGCTCGGGGTCGGCCGGCCCCGGCGAGAACCGCCGGGTGTCGACCCCGAACCGCACCGTCGCGATGCGGCGCGGCCTGGCCCCCATGCGGGTCACCGCGTCCCGCATCTGCTCGGTGAGCACCGTCACGAGGTCGGCGCCGCGCAGCGTCGCCCGGCCCCAGAGCCGGGCGCGCAGGGAGCTGCGCGGGGTGACGAAGACGTCGGAGCCCCACGGCGTGATGACGTAGGGATGGAAGCCCGAGAGCCGGGTCTGCCAGCCGTAGCGGGTGATGTAGTGCCCGTGCAGGACGTCGGGCCGCAGGTCGCCCAGGAGGCGCCGCAGCGGGGCACGGCCCTGCAGCGAAGAGACGATCGGGATCCGCCACGGGCCGAATGCGCGGTAGCGATGCACCGCCACCTCCTCCGGCAGGCCGTCCCGCACCTCGACGCCGTATCCCTCCAGCAGGTGGACGGAGTGCCCGCGTCGCGCGAAGAAGCCGACCCAGCGCCGGGTGTGGATGCTGTTCGGATCGGCGATGAAGGCAAGGCGCATGCGGCCGTCGGCAGGCACGCGCCGAATCTTAGGGTCGCACGCGGCGTGCTCGCCGTCAGCCGGGCGCCGCGGGCGCGAGCTCCTCGAGCAGGGCCGCGAGGCGCACCGACAGCGCGCGGCGCTCATAGCGGCGCTCGGGATCCGCGATGGCGCGAGGCCGTCGCCACGCCACGATCCGCTCCAACCCGTCGGCAACGCCCTCGGGCGTCGGATCGGCCCCGACGCCCCAGCCGAGATCGGCCAGGATGCGGCGCGCCTCGCCGGGCGGCGCAACGGCGAGGATCGGCAGATCGAGCCCGAGGTACTCGTAGAGCTTGGAGGTCGCCACGCCGGAGCGGCCGGCCGCCAGGAGGACAAGGGCGGCATCGGCGGCGCGCTGACGCTCGATGGCCTCCTCCCGCGCGCGGAAGCCAAGGATCGAGACGACCGGCGACAGGGCTTCCAGGCGTCGCCGGGCGACGGCCCGGTTCCGCTCGCTGAGGTAACCGACCAGCTCGATGCAGAGCCGGTCGCGCCACCCGGCATCGCGAGCGAGGAGCCGCTCCACTCCGTCGAGCAGGAGGTCGAGCTCGTGCTCGCCGTAGAGGCTGCCGGCGTAGATGAGCCGGAACGGCCGCGCACCTGCCGTCCGCTCGCCGTCCTCGAGCGCGCCACCGGCCGGTGCGTGTGGCGACCCGCCGCCAAGCTCGGCGAGGTCGTACCCGTTCGGGATCGTCACCAGGCGCCCGCGCTGCCGCGGGTAGCGGGCGGCGTATTCGTCGCGGATCGCCTCGGTCGGGAGGACGACCCGGTCGGCGCCGGTGACGATGCGGCGCTCGAGCGACGCCTGAAGCGCGCGATGCGGAGCCGACAACCGGCGCGCGAAGGCGTTACCGATCCACGGATCGCGGAAGTCGGCGACCCACGGCGCACGGAGCAGGCGCTTGAGGAGCGCCGCGGCGAGGTGACCGCTGACCGGCGGCGAAGAGCTGTAGATCGCCGAAACCCGCCGGCGACGGCCGGCGCGCCAGCCGGCCAGCACAGCGGAGGGCGCCCACAGCAGCTGCTCGTCGGGGAAGAAGAGGGCCGGGACCGCCCGAGCCCATCCCGCGTTAGCGAGGCGCCGAACGGCCCCCGGCGGCCGGGTCGGACGCTCCGCCAGCACCTCGTCGCGGGCCGGCCCTTCCGGCCCAACGCGGCTCTCCGCCGGCGTGCGGGGCCCGCGGCGCGCCGTGCGTCGAACAGCGCCGAGTATGGCACGGAGATGCCCGGGCTCCGCAGTGGGCGTGCGCATCACCTCGGTGCCGGCCGGCACGCGGGCGAGGAGACGCGGGTCGACCACGCGATAGGCGGAGTTCGACGGGGCCACCACCACCGGGCGCCACCCGAGCTCGGGCAGGTAGGTGACGTGCTTCAGCGTCCGCTCCACGCCGACGCCGCCGACCGGCGGGAAGAAGTACGCGATGACGAGAAGGCGGCGCTCGGCGCCCTCGCGCATCAGCGCCAGGTGCCCGGCGGCGGTGCGCTGCCCGGATCGGCGAGGGCCGCGGCGCCCCGCTCGGCGGCGTCGGCCAGGATGCGCCAGGCGTCCTCCAGGCCGAGCCAGCCCTCGACGCTGGTCGGCCGTCGCTCGAGCAGCTTGTAGGTCTCGAAGAAGTTCTCGATCTCGAGCAGGAAGTGCGGCGGCAGATCCTCCAGGCTCGAGATGCGTTCCCAGCGGGGATCGTCGTGCGCGACGGCGAGCACCTTGTAGTCGTGACCCTTGTCGTCGGCCATGTCGAGCACGCCGAGCGGCCGGGCGCGCACCAGGCAGCCCGGGAACGTCGCCTCGCTGATGAGGACCAGCACGTCGAGGGGATCGCCATCCTCGGCCAGGCTGCCCTCCACGAACCCGTAGTCGGCGGGGTAGTGCACGCTCGAGTAGAGGACCCGGTCGAGCACGAACCGATGCCGCCGGTGGTCGTACTCGTACTTGTTGCGGCTGCCGGACGGGATCTCGATGACGACCTCGATCGCCCGCTCGACCGGGCCCGGAACGCGCGGCACTGTCATGCCGCCGAGTATGCGCCTCCGATCGGCGCGAACGACGCGCGGAGGAGCGTCAGGCGCGGACCGGCTCCCTGCGCTCGGCGGGTGCGGCGCCACGGAGCGCGTCGGCGTGGGGGGTGTGCTCCCAGGGCAGGTCGACGTCCGTCCGCCCGAAGTGGCCGTACGCCGCCGTGGAGCGGTAGATCGGGCGCAGGAGGCCGAGCTGGGTGATGACCGTGCCGGGGCGCAGGTCGAAGTGCTCGCGGACGAGCCGCTCCATGGCGCGGTCCGGGATGACGCCGGTGCCGTAGCTCTCGACGTTGATCGAGAGCGGATGCGCCACGCCGATCGCGTACGCCAGCTGGATCTCGCACCGGCGCGCGAGCCCCGCCGCGATCAGGTTCTTCGCGATGAAGCGGGCCATGTACGCGCCCGAGCGGTCGACCTTGGTCGGGTCCTTGCCCGAGAAGCTGCCGCCGCCGTGGCGCGCCATGCCGCCGTAGGTGTCGACGATGATCTTGCGTCCCGACAGGCCCGAGTCGCCCATCGGGCCACCGATCACGAAGCGCCCGGTGGGGTTGACGAGGAAGCGCGTCTCGCGGTCGAGCAGCCGCGACGGGATGGCCGCCTCGATGATCTCGGCCTTGATGCCGTCGAACAGCTCCGTCGGGTCGACGTCGGGGTCGTGCTGCGCGCTGACGAGCACCGTGTCGACGCGTGCCGGACGGCCGCTCGCGTCGTACTCGACCGTCACCTGGCTCTTGCCGTCCGGGCGCAGCCACGGCAGCGAGCCATCCTTGCGCGCCTGTGCCAGCCGGCGCGAGACCGCATGAGCGAGCTGGATCGGCATCGGCATCAGCTCGGGGGTCTCGTCCGTCGCGTAGCCGACCATCATCCCCTGGTCGCCCGCCCCCAGCTCGTCCGGCTCCTCGCCGAGACGCGACTCGAGCGCGTGGTCGACGCCGCGGCTGATGTCGGGGCTCTGCTCCTTGATGGCCGAGACGGTGCCGCACGTCTCCCAGTCGAAGCCCAGGTGGCTGCTGGTGTAGCCGATCTCGCGCACGGTCCGGCGCACGACCTCCTGCACGTCGACGTAGTGGCTGGTCGTCATCTCGCCGAGGACGAAGACGAGCCCGGTCGTGACGGCCACCTCGACCGCGACGCGAGCATCCGGATCGTTGGCCAGCACGTCGTCGAGGATGGCGTCGGCGACCTGGTCGCACAGCTTGTCGGGGTGGCCCTCCGTGACCGACTCGGAGGTGAAGAGGATTCGCTCGTCGCCTGGCTGCGTCATCGGCCGTCCGGGGTGACCTCGCGTAAGCGTGCTTCGGAGGGCGAGTCTACTGTACGGCCGCGGCCGCGGCCGACCGCGCGCTTCGGGCCGGCGTGCGCGGCGGCCGGACGGCTGGCATAGACTGGCACGCCACACCTCCACCGCCGCAGGGACCTTCGACGACGCCATGGACATCGCCGCGCAGCTGCTCGGTTATCCGCGCATCGGCCCCAACCGGGAGCTCAAATGGGCACTCGAGCGCCGCTGGTCCGACCGGCTCGACCGGTCCGGCTTCGAGAGCCGCATCGACGAGCTGCGCCGGGCGCACCTCGACGAGCAGCGGAGCCTGATCGGTTCGGCCACCGACGACTTCTTCCTCTACGACGAGGTGCTGGAGACGGCGCTGATGCTCGGCATCGTCCCCGGCGCGCTCGCCGGCCAGCTCGCCGACGATCCGTTCGCCGTGCTGAGCGCCCTCGCCCGCGGCAGCGAGGGACGCGAGGCGTGGGAGATGACGAAGTGGTTCGACACCAACTACCACTACGTCGTCCCCGAGATCGAGGCGCCGCCCGGCGAGCTGCGGCCGCTGCCCTGGCGCGAGCCCGTCGCCGGAGACGCCGTCTGGGTCGTGCTCGGCCCGTACAGCCTCGTGAAGCTGAGCCGGCGCGCGGACGGTCTCGACGAGCGGGAGATCGCGCGTGCCGCCGGCGACGCGCTCTGGTCATGGCTGCGCCGCCGCGCCGCTGCCGATCCCGGCTTCCGCGTCCAGGTCGACGAGCCGTGCCTCGGCCTGGTGCTCGACGCGGCGGACCGCGACCTGCTCGAGGCGGCCTACGCCGGCGCCGCGGACCTTGGCCTGCGCGAGCCGCCGCTCGTGTCGGTGCAGTTCGGCCGCGCCGCGGCAGGAACGCTCGAGACGCTCGGTGCCAGGGGCTTCGCCGTCCAGGTCGCCCTCGACGCGGTCCCGCGGCTCGCGACGACCGACGCCTGGCGCACGCAGCCGACGCACGTCGTCGCGGTCATGGACGGCCGGAGCGTGTGGCCGGACGCGTACGACCGCGCTCGCGAGGTGATCTCGGCGCTGCCGGACGACGGACGGCCGATCCGGATCGTCCCCTCCACCAGCCTCATCTTCCTGCCCTACACGGTCGCCGGCGAGGAGCTGCCGGCCGGTTTCCAGTTCGCGCGCGAGAAGGCCGCCGCCCTGGCGGAGTGGGCGCGCGCGCTGCCCGACGGCGAGCCGGAGCAGGTTGCCGAACCGGCCGCGGCCGAGTGGCCAGAGCCGGGCGAGCTGCTCCCGCGCGCGCCGCGTCCCGAACGTCGCCGGGCGCAATCGGACCTCGACCTGCCGCGTTACCCGACCACCACCATCGGGTCGCTGCCGCAGACCGGCGAGGTGCGGCAGCTCCGGACGCGGCGCGATCGCGGCGAGATCGATGACGCCGCCTACGACCGCGAGATCGACGCGCTGATCCTCGACGGTATCCGCTGGCAGGAGCGGGTCGGCCTCGACGTCCTCGTCCATGGTGAGTTCGAGCGGACTGACATGGTCGAGTACTTCGCGGCCCAGATGGACGGTTACCTCACCACCCGCAACGGGTGGGTGCTCTCCTATGGCAGCCGATGCGTCCGCCCGCCGATCCTGGCCACGCCACCCACGATCCGGGCGCCGATGACCGTCCGCGAGTGGCGGGTCGCCCAGTCGGCCACGTCGAAGCCGGTGAAGGGCATGCTGACGGGGCCGGTCACGATCGTGAACTGGAGCTTCCGCCCGCCCGGCGTGCCTGACGATCGGCTCTTCTGGGCCGTCGCGCAGCCGATCGCCCGGGAGGTCGAATACCTCGTCGAGGCCGGCGCCCGGGTTATCCAGGTCGACGAGCCGGCGGTCCGCGAGCGCTGGCCGCTCCCCACCGAGGATGCGGACGAGAAGCGGGCGATCTACGCGCGCGGCACCCGCGCGGCGCTGAATCGCGTCTTCAACCAGCCCGCGAACGTCCAGATGCACACCCACATGTGCTACGGCACGAATGCCGAGATCGCGCCGCTGTGGTCGGAGTCGGGCGTCGACGTCTCGTCGATCTGGTACGCCCGCTCCAAGGACGACGACCGGATCAGGGCCTTCTACGAGATCCTGCCCGATGGCCGCCTGGAGATCGGGCCCGGCGTGTTCGACGTCCACAGTCCCTTCTCGCCGGGCGCCGACGTGATGACGGAGCGGCTTGAGCACTTCGCCGGCTACATGGACCCGGAGGACATCTGGGTCAACCCCGACTGCGGCCTGAAGACCCGCCGCTGGGACGAGATCGAGCGGCAGCTGGGTGACATGGTCGCCGCCGCCCGCGAGCGGCGCGGCAGCCGGGTGGCGGTCGGCGCCGGCGGAGACGGCTAGCTCATGCCGAAGCTCTCCGCCCCCGAAGGCTGGGTGGAGATGGTCGAGATCAACCCGCCCCGCCTGCCGAGCATGCTGCACGTCGAGCTCGAGGGGCGCTGGCGCCACGTGCTCATCACCGACAACCCGTTCAAGCAGGTGCGGGTGTCGCCGTACGCCTTCGCGGCCCGGATCACGCACGACGTGCCCGAGGTGCGGCCGACCGTCGTCTGCTCGACGCGCGACCGGAACATCCTGGCCATCGAGAGCGAGGTGCGCGGCGCGCTCGTCAACGGCGTCGAGTCCTTCCTGGTCGTGCAGGGCGACATGCTGCCGGAGGTCGAGCACTGGTCGAACAGCTACGAGATCGTCGAGCACCTCCGCTCGCTGCAGCCGGCCGTGGCGCCGATGGAGTTCGAGGTCGGGATGAGCACGCGCTCGCGGCGCTGGATGTTCCAGCGACGCGTGGCGGTCGGCGGGCAGTTCTTCACGACCGGGCCCGTCATGGACCCGGCAACGGTGCAGGGCTGCGCAGAGCGCCTCGCCCTGACCGACGACGACCCGCCGGTGTACCTCGAGGTGACGCCGCCCTTCTCGCCGGCCTGGGTGAAGCGCCTCGAGGGCGTGGGCGCCATCAAGGTCGGCGACGGGCTGCGCGGCCGGCTCGAGCGGATGCCGGAGGCCGAGCAGCGCCGCTTCGGGTGGCGAGTGGCCAAGGAGATCGGCCGCCAGGCGCGCGGCGCCGGCTTCGCGGGCATCGTGCTGATGGGCCTCCGCTTCGAGACGGCGGTCGGCGAGGCGTACGAGATCTGGCACGACGACGCGCTGGAGCCGGTCGCCGCCGAAGAGCTGTCGCTCGCCGGCCACTGACCGGCCGCTCGATGGCCCGCATCCTGGTCGTCGAGCCGGTGGCTCGCGCGGGACTCGACGTGCTCGAGGGCAGCCACGCCACCGACGTCCGCCTCGGCCTGCGGCGCGACGACCTGCTCGCGCTGCTGGCCGAGGGCGGCTACGAGGCGCTCGTGGTCCGTTCCCAGACCCGCGTCGACGCCGGGCTGCTCGAGGTCGCTGCGCCGCGGCTGTCCGTGGTCGGCGTCGCGAGCGTCGGGACCGACAAAATCGACCTGGCCGCGGCGACCCGCGCCGGGGTGATGGTCGTCAACGCCCCGACGGGCAACACGATCGCCGCGGCCGAGCACACCATGGCGCTGATGCTGGCCCTGCTGCGGCGCATCCCGGAGGCCGACGCGTCCGTCCGCCGCGGCGAGTGGGAGCGCGGCCGCTTCACCGGCGCCGAGCTGCGGCACAAGACGCTGGGCATCGTCGGGCTCGGCAAGATCGGCAAGCAGGTGGCGCGGCGTGCCGCGGCCTTCGAGATGCGCGTGCTCGCCCACGACCCGTACCTCACCGCCGACCAGGCGGCTGAGCACGGCGCGAAGCTGGTCGGCTTCCCGGAGCTGCTGCTGCGCAGCGACGTGGTGACGGTCCACACCCCGCTCACCGACGCCACGCGGCGGATGATCGCGAGCGCGCAGATCGACGCGATGAAGCCGGGGGCGTACCTGCTCAACGTGGCCCGCGGCGGCATCGTCGACGAGCCGGCGCTCGCCGCCGCGCTCCGCGCCGGGCACCTCGCCGGCGCCGCGGTGGACGTCTTCAGCAGCGAGCCGATGGCCGACGACAACGCGCTGCGCGACGCGCCGAACCTCGTCCTCACCCCCCACCTCGGCGCCTCGACCGCGGAGGCCCAGGATCGAGTCGCGGTCGAGATGGCCGAGCAGCTCGTCGAGGCGCTCGCCGGCGTGACGCCCCCCTACGCCGTCAATGCCCCCGCCGTCGCGCCCGACGTGCTGCCCCGGCTGCGGCCCTACGTCGAGCTCGCGCGCCGGCTGGCGATCCTCGTCCGCCAGCTCTCGCCGGCGCCTGCCGGCGCCATCGGGCTGACCTACGCCGGCGAGATCGCCGCGTCCGAGTGCGCGCCGATCCGCACCGCGGCCCTCGCGGGCCTGCTCGAGGCGGTCACCGACCAGCGCGTCAACGCGGTCAACGCCGACCTCGTCGCCCGCGAGCGCGGGCTGACGGTGCACGAGACGCGGACCGACGCCGCCGAGCCCTGGTCGTCGCTCGTGGTCCTCGAGGCCGGGGAGCCGGACGGCGGGGTTCGCCTGGCCGGCTCGACCGCGCACGGCCGGCCCCGCCTCGTCAGCGTCGACGACTTCGCCATCGACGCCGAGCTGACCGGCCTCATCCTCGTCACCCGTCACGAGGACCGCCCGGGGATCGTCGGCGCGGTCGGGACGATCCTGGCCGAGGCCGGCATCAATATCAGCTCGCTCGAGCTTTCCCGCCGCTCGGCGCACGGGGAGGCCATGATGTTCGTGGCGGTCGACGACCCGGTGCCGGATCAGGTGCTCGAGCGGCTCAGGGGCGTGGCGGGGATCGGCGACGCGTTGCTGGTGGAGCTGCCCGGCTTGCGGTAGACGCCCATGGCGTATCCGCTGATCAATCTCCCGTTCAGCCGGCGGAGCACGGCGAAGCGCTCGTGGAGCAGCCGGAAGAGCGCGCCCGCCACGCGGCGGCGGAACCGCCCGCCGGCGCCGGGCTCGCGACGACGCACGACCGCCGGCTCGAACCCGCCGACGTAGCCCCGGTACAGCCGCTCGAGCCCGAACCGCCGCTCGAACCGGGTCCAGCGCCGGAGGTTCATGGTCGGGATGTGGTGCTGCGCGTACAGCTTCGGTGCGAGGGTCCGCAGGAACCAGCCGTTGACCCCCTGGAAGTTCGGGACGCCGAGCAGCAGCGTCCCGCCCGGTCGCAGGAAGGCGAGGTGCCGTTCGACGACGCCCTCCAGGTCGGCGAAGTGCTCGATCAGGCCCAGCGAGTACACGACGTCGAACGCGGGCAACCGCGACGGGGTCGAGTCGTCGAACAGGTCCGCCTCGTGGACGGTTCCCGGGATCCCGAGCATCGCCAGGTTGCGCCGGGTGGCCTCGCACCCCAGCTGGGAGTAGTCGAGGCAGTGCACCTCGTAGCCGAAGGTGCGGTACACGTAGGCGAGGTACTGGCCCGGCGCGCCGCCGATCTCCAGCGCCCGCAGGTCCTCGCCGCGGGGCAGGTGGCGGTCGAAGACGTCGAGGATCGCATTGAGATACAGGCCGCCAGGCGTGCGGCGAATCTCGCGCGGGAGCGGCACGCCCTCCCAGTAGCGGTCCCAGTCTCCGGGAGCGGTCAGCCGCTCCGCGCCGGCCCTCGTCTCGATGGTCTCTACCCCTGCCTGACGCGCTTCGGACCCACCCGTGCGCGGCTCGGCGTCCATTCTGCCAACCACGCCGCTCCGCCGTGGTTCGGGAAACCGCCTCGCGCCCGCGCGGCCGACGGTTGCGTGCGACCGTCCCGAGTCCGGGCAGCGCTCGTCATGGCTCGAGCCCGAGGATCTCGAGCACGTGCCCGGCGCGCCGTGCCCACGAGTTCTCCTCCGCCGCGCGCCTGGCCGCCACCGACCATGCCTCCACCTGTGCGGGTGGCGCGGAGAAGACCTCGGTGATTCCGCGGGCCAGTCCGTCGGCGGAGTCCTCCACGACGACTCCGCTGCCGGTGGAGCGAACGATCGCGGCCTGCTCGGTGCAGTCGGTCACGATCAGCGGGCGCGCGTAGCTCAGGTACTCAAGCACCTTGATCGGCACCGCCAGGTCGTTGTACGGGCTGCGGCGGCGGGGCGTGATGGATGCGCGAACCGCGGGAAGCAGGTGATCGATCTCCTCGCCCATCGCGCGCTGTACGTGGAGCCAGCGTGGGTGCGGCCGCGGGGGCTCCTCGTGCGGCCGGCTGACGCAGATGAGCTCCACCGGGTGCCCGTCGGCGCGCGCCCTCTCGATCGCCTCGAACAGGATGTCGCCGCCCTGCACCGGGAACCGCAGCCCACCCACGAAGAGGAGGCTCGGCGCGGTCGGCTCCAGCGGCACGTCCACCGGCCGGCGTGAGCCCGGTGGCAGCAGGAGCGCGCATTCGGCCTCGGCGCCGAGGATCGCGCGGGCGAGACCCGCGGACGGGAAGGCGACCCGCGTCGAGACCGCCATGAGCGCCCGCATCGCCGGCAGGAAGAGCCTCCTCGAAAGCCGCCGCTTGACGGAGCTCAGCGGGTAGTACTCGTCGAAGAGCTGCTGGGCGTCACGCAGGTAGGTGAGGACCGGGATGCCGAGCGCGCGCGCCAGCGCCAGGAAGGCCACGTCGGTCTCGGAGGGGAGCATGGTCGAGTTCTCGACGTAGATCCCGTCCAGTCCCCGGAGCCGGCCGCTCGCCGCGTAGCGCGCGAGCGCCATGCGGCGCGGGCCGCGGTACCCGTGGATCACGTCCAGCCGCGTACGGCGCGCGAGCTCGTCGCGCAGCTGGCGGATGCGCTGGGTGGCGCCCCAGACGCCCTGGTCGAGCGGGTACATCGAGATGAGCAGGAGACGCGGGGCGCGTCGCGCGACGGTCACGGGGTGGTCGACCCGTCCACAGCCAGCAGGCGCTCTCTGTCGAGCCACCAGTCGGCCAGCTCGCCGAGCGGCGCCACCCACGCCTCGCGATCCCCGGCGAGGCGATCGAGGACGAGCTGATAGGCCCAGACGGTCGCGTCGCGCCAGGGCTCGGGCACGCGCGCGAGGCGTGAGCGCAGACGTCGCCAGACCGCTGCGAGCAGGCTCCGCCACCCACAGCGACGCCGGATGTCGTCCAGCCGGCCCAGGAGCGCCCTTCCACTCGGCCGCTCCAGGACGACGCCGGCCAGTGGCAGGCGACGCGCCGCCATCGCCTCGGCGATCGCTGCCCCGTGTGACGTCCCCGTCGTGGCGAGCACGATCCGGAGCTGGCCGCTCGCCGACGGCCGGTCGCTCGTCAACGGCGCGGAGCTTCAGCCAAGCCGGACTGTGGCGGCGGTCGCATCCTCCCGATTCCGGCCCCCAGCGCGGTCGCGGAAACCGGTGACGAGCAGCGAGGCCACGCCGAGGAAGAACCACATCGCGAACGAGACCGCGTTGCCCTCCAGGAGCATGCCCGTCACGCCGCTGACCGCCATGATCAGCCCGAACGCGGCGACGGCGGCCAGGAACGGCGAGAAGAGCCGGCCGCGCATGGCGCACCGCAGCGCCGGCACCCAGGCGAGCGCGTACAGCGCCAGGAAGGCGGTTGCGCCCAGGACGCCGTACTCCACGATCAGGTGGAGCCAGAAGTTGTCGACCGTCTGCTGCGCCGGATCCCAGAACAGCGCGTCCGTGCCGTACGCCTCGTAGATCGGCGACTCGAACGTACGCGCTGCGGCGCCGCCGTAGCGCCCCGGTCCGACTCCGACGAGCGGATGGTCGAGGAGGATCGGGATCGCGTTCTGGACGAACATGGCGCGCAGGTCGCCGCCCTCGCGGATCGCACGCACTCGGCGACCGGTGGAGCCGATGACGTCCGTCGCCGCCGGCGGCGGCTCGACGCCCGGCTCGCGCACGACGATCAGGTTCCTCGGCATGACCTGGGCGGTCGCGACGGCGAGCGCCCCGATCGCAATCGCGAGCATCAGGACGCGGCGATTGACGAGGAGCGCCACCACGCCGAAGCCGACGACCATGGCGAGCCACGAGCCGCGCGAGAAGCTGAGGACCAGCGCGAGCACGAGCACGAACGCCGCTCCCGCGACGATCCAGTCGCGACGCCGGCTCCCGAGCCGACCCAGGTTGAAGAAGCAGAACGCTGCGCCTGCGCCCATCAGAACGCCGAACGGCGCGGGGTCGGTCAGGAACGCCGCGACGCGCGGCGGCTCCCCGAAGTTGCCGCGCACCACCGGGAAGCCGAGGAGATCGGGGCTGAGAAGGGCCTGGGCGATCGCGAAGAGTGCGGTCACCAGGGCGAGCCCGACGACCACGATCACGGCCAGGTACGCACGCCTGCGGTCGAACGGGACCATCCGGGCAAGGAAGAAGAGCGCGATGGCGTCGACCGTGAAGGCCAGGCCGGCGACCGCCGGCACCGGTGGCACACCGTTCACCGCCCACGACAGCAGCGCGATCGCGAGGAACGCGCCCAGCGCGATCGACGCCGGATGGCGCAGCGCCGGCAGGAGGCGACCGTCGCGAAGGGCCACGGCGGCGATGGTCACGCCGGCGACGACGAGCATTGCCTCGGAGAGGAACCGCGTCCAACGCGACACGTCGTCCGGCAGCAGCAGGCGCACGACGTACTGGTCGAGCATCGGGGTCACGATCACGAGCAGGAGCGCCGCGAGTGGCCAGCGGACCGCAGCGTACGCGGTCATCCCGAGCGTCATCGCAACGAGGCCGGCGAACGCGATGGTCGAGACGTGAGAGACGGCGATCCCGAGCGCGAAGACCGCCACGGCCGCGATGCCGAGCATGAGACGTTCGCGCGAGACGCGGAGGCGCGGGCCGAGGCGCGCCCCCACGGCGCCGGGTGCGGTCATCGGCCGGGTATTCTAGACCCGGTATCCTCCGCCGGATGCCGAGCGCCCTGTCCGAAGCTCGCCGCGCGATGACGCGGCGGCGGCCGCGGATCCTGTTCGTCCACAGCCGCAACGTTCGCTTTCACCAGATCGACCGTGCGGTGCTCGCCGAGATCGGCGAGGTGCGCGACTGGTACCAGCCGGGCCGCTGGCGCAATCCGCTGCGGCTGCTTCCGCTCGTCGCGCGGTCCGATCTCATCTTCGGCTGGTTCATCTCGTGGCATGCCGTCCTTCCGATCCTGTTCGGCCGGCTCCTCGGCGTGCCGACGGTGTGGGTCGTCGGCGGGTTCGACACCGCCCGCATGCCCGAGATCGGCTACGGCCTGCAGCGCGGCGCGCTGGCCCGGCGTGTCAGCCGCCTCCTGATGCGTACCGTCACCCGGCTCATCACCAACTCGCAGTGGAGTGCGCGCGAGCTCGCGACGAACGTCGGGATCGAGCCGGCACACGTCACGGTCGTCTACCACGGCCTCCCGGACACCGCCGCCGACGTCGACCTGCGGGCGCCGCGCGACGCGCTGGCGCTGACGGTCGGAGTCGTCGCCCGCGACAACTTCGAGCGGAAGGGGCTCCTCCCGTTCGTGCGGGCCGCTGCCCACCTTGCCGACGTGCGCTTCGTCGTGGCGGGGCCGTGGCAGGGTGACGCGGTCGACGTGCTGCGCTCGCAGGCGACGCCGAATGTCGAGTTCACCGGCTGGCTCGCGGACGACGTTCTCGACGCGCTCTACCGGCGCGCCGCCGTCTACGTGCAGGCCTCCCGCCACGAGGGGTTCGGACTCTCCGTGGCCGAGGCGATGCTGGCCGGCTGCATCCCGGTCGTCACCCGCGCCGGTGCGCTGCCTGAGCTCGTCGATGAGGTTGGCCTCGCCGTGTCGCAGCCGGATCCGCGCGAGCTCGCCGACGCGATCGTCCGCGCGATGAGCATGGGCGAGGAGGCGCGGCGGGCCGTGCGGCGGCGCGTGCTCGACCACTTCCCGCTGTCGATCCGACGCGAGGGGATCCGGTCCGTCGTCGTCCCGCTGCTCCGCCGCCGGAGCGCCGTGGACGGTCACCGCGCAACCGGCTGAGCGCCACGCGCGCGGGCCTACAATCGGCCCGTGCCGAAGCCGTTCGCCTCGAGCGCGGACGTCGCCGAGAAGCAGGCCACGCTCGAGCAGCTCGCCGCGGGCGTCTACGCGTACACCGCGCAGGGCGACCCGAACGTCGGCTGCATCATCGGCACCGACGCCGTGCTGGCCATCGAGGCGCGCGCGACGCCGGTCATGGCGCGCGAGTGGATCGACGTCGTGCGCGGGCTGGCGTCGCTGCCGTTCGGGGACCTGGTGCTGACGCACTACCACGCGGTCCGGACGCTCGGCGCGAGCGCATTCGGCGCGCGGCGCGTCGTTGCGCACGCGCGGACCGCTGAGTGGATCGAGGAGCGGGGCGTGCAGGACTGGGCGAGCGAACAGGCCCGGATGCCGCGCCTCTTCCGGGGGGCCGACACGATCCCGGGGCTCACGCGACCGACCCACACCTTCGAGCGCGCGATGGAGCTCGACCTCGGCGACCGAACGGTGGAGCTGCGGTATCTCGGTCGCGGCCACACCGCCGGCGACATCGTCGTCTGGCTCCCCGAGGAGCGGATCTGCTTCGCGGGCGACCTGGTCGAGGCGCAGGCGGCGCCGTACATGGGCGACGCACACATCGCCGACTGGAGCGGCGCCACGCTCGACAACGTTGCCGACCTGGGCGCGGATCAGCTCGTCGGCGGGCGCGGGCCGGTGGTTCGCGGCGAGGCGGTGGGGACGGCGATCGCCGACACGCGCGCCTTCCTGTCGACGACGATCCGGCTGACGCGCGAGGCGCGAGATGCCGGCGGGACGCTGAAGGAGGCCTTCGCCAGCGTCCACGCCGCGCTCGCCCCGCGATACGGCGGCTATCCCATCTTCGAGCACTGTATGCCGTTCAACGTCCAGCGCGCGTGGGACGAGCTGGAGGGGATCGACCACCCGCGGATCTGGACGGCGGAGCGCGATCGCGAGGTCTGGGACGCGCTCCAGGACTGAGGCATGACCGTCGCGGTCGTCGGCGCCGGTCCGGTGGGCCTCACCCTCGCCGGCCGCCTGGCACAGAAGGGCATCCCGGTGGCCCTCTTCGACGCCGACCCGGCGCACGTGCGCGAAGGCAGCCGGGCGCTGTGCATGCAGCGCGAGACGCTCGAGATCTGGAGCCGGCTGGGCATCGGGGAGCGC
>DATADA010000235.1:0-2108 GCA_036258775.1 Candidatus Limnocylindria bacterium
GACGCCGACACCGGGCGGATCGTCGCGTCGGCGCTGACGGACCGCGACGTCGATGACGGCGCGCAGGTCGGACCCTTGCTCAGCCAGGTGGATGGCCCCGTCGCCTCGTTCACCGCTGACGGCGCGTACGACCGCGGCGACGTCGACGCCGAGGTCGTGGCCCGGCATCCCGATGCGGCCGTGATCGTACCGCCGCGCTCGAACGCGGTGCCGAGCGAGACGGCCGAGGCCGCGCCGACGCGGCGCGACCGGCATCTCGCGACCATCGCCGAGCGCGGCCGCATGGGCTGGCAGAAGGCCTCCGGGTACAACCGGCGCGCCCTGGTGGAGGCCGACATCTCGCGCCTCAAGCGGGTGATGGGCGATGCGCTGCGCTCGCGCACGGACGGGCGCCGGGGAACCGAGGTGGCGATCGCCGTCGACGCCCTGAACCGCATGCTCGAGCTCGGACGCCCGGAGTACGTCCGCATCGCGTGACCCCGGCCAAGGGTAGGGTTCGGTGCGTCCCTATGGCCGATCCGTGCAACACAGTGCCACGCTGCCCGTCATCGCGCCCCCGGTGGGCCTTCTGGTGTCGATAGCACGTGAAGATGTCCGCTTTTCGTAGCACATCAGATGTCCGCTGCTGCTGTTGGCCCGGTGGAGCTGCGGGCGACGCGGAGCGTCGACCATAAAATCCACCGGGCGGCCGCCGAGCGGAGTTGGGCGGCGGATCGGGTCGTGGCCTCCTCGGGGATGAGCCGGCCGTCGGCCTGATAGCGGGCGAGGCGGCGCGGGCCGTGGAACACGGCCAGGGTGCCGTCCCCGTAGGCGTGCACGCGGACCTTGGCCTCGACGAAGTGGTGCCGGTGCCGCTGCGCCGGGATCTGGGGGCTGAGCCCGTCGTAGCGGACGCAGTTGTCGCGGCCGACCATGCGCTCGACCCGGACGCAGAGGATCTCGGCGAGGGCGCCGGCGAACGGCACGAACGCGCTGCCCGGCTCGGCCGCGGCGACCGCGAAGCGGCGGTTGTGCTCGGGGATGAGGCGCTCGGCGAGGCAGCGGTTCGCCGCCTCGATGCCGTCGATGCCGGCCAGGCGCAGCTCCTGCGGCAGCCGGTTCTGCAGCGCGCCGAAGACCCGCTCCATGCGGCCGCGCGCCTCCGGCGAGTACGACGGGATGTGCTCGATGCCGAGCTGCTTCAGGGCGCGCCCGACCTGGGTCGGCTGATCCCGCGCGACCGCCCCGCCGGCCTCGGGCGTCACGAAGTAGTGGCCGCCGCGGTCGGTGTACAGCGAGCAGAACAGGCCGTGGCGCCCGATCACCTCGGCCAGCCCGCGGGAGCTCGAAGGCGTCCCCTCCCCCTCGACCAGGAACGCCGAGGAGATCTCGCTCGTCGCATCATCGAGCGTGACGATGAGGTCGAGCGGCGCTCGGCCTGTCAGCCACTCGTGCGTCGCACCGTCCTGGAACAGCAGCATGCCCGGCAACGGCCGGCGTGGCCGCTTCTTACGGTGCGCCGAGCGCTCCGGCGCCCGCTTGACCAGGCCGGCCTCCTGCAGGGCGCGCTTCGTCCAGGTGTAGCCCAGCTCGAACTTGTGCTCGGCGACCAGCCGCTCGTGGAAGTGCTTCGCCGTGAAGTCCCAGTAGCGCGTCCGGTACTGCGCCAGCACCCACTCGATCCGGTCAACCGGCGCCCGCCGCCCCGAGGCCCGGCCCCGGCGCCGGTCGATCAGGCCCTCGGCGCCGTCGGCCTCGTAGCGGTCGCGCAGGCGCCGGAAGTGCCGCTCGCTCATCCCCAGCGCCTCCGCCGCCTCCACGCAGCTCAACGCCCCACCCCGATGGCGTCCGATTGCTTCGACGATCCGGGCCACTCTGACCTCCGGTAGCACGCGACCGCCCCGGTTATCCCGAACCGGACAGATCGTGTGCTACGAAACCCGGACATACCTCGTGCTACGGACACCGTGTGCCGGCCGGGCTTGCGGAGGATCGTCTCCGGGATGAAGATCTTGCCGATCTGGGACAGGCTGGCGGCGAGCTTGAGGGTGACGCGCTCGCGCTCGCCGAGATCCAGCCGGCGGGCGACCTCGCCGCACAGGCCCTCGACCCTCTGGCTGTGGCCGACG
>DATADA010000236.1:0-4270 GCA_036258775.1 Candidatus Limnocylindria bacterium
TCTCGTCGTGCGACGCGACCTGACCGGCGCGAGCGTCGAGGTCGAGCGCCGCGACGGCGACGTGGAGGTCGTCCTCCGCAAGTAGCGCCGCGGCGTCAGCGCGGCATCTGAGTGGTGCGCGCCGGCGGCCCCTCGTCCTCCTCGTTCGCGTCGCGCGCCTCACCGAGGCCAGGCTGGAAGCCGCTGCCCGGCTCGCTCAGCTCGCTGTCCTCCGTGATCGGGTTCACCGGCTCACCGGCGTCCATCTGCTCGACGGAGTCGAGCGTGCGGTCGGTATCGGCGTTGCGTTCCATGCTGGTCACCTCCACCGTGCGTCTCGTGCAAGCGACGGGCCGCTCACGGCGAGGCGGCCGCCGAACGCGTTGCGGGGGTCTCCGGCCGCGCGTCGCGCTCGGGAGCCATGCCGCGCAGGCGGAGGAACGCCTCGGCGCTCGCGTCGCGCCCCAGGAACGCGCGGACCATCTCGTCGGCGTCCCGCGCGCCGTTCGGCTCGAGGATGGTGCGGCGGTACTCCGCGCCGACGGTCGGTGACAGGATCCCCTCGGCCGCGAAGCGTCTGAACATGTCGTCGCCGATGACCGCCGCCCACAGGTACCCGTAGTACCCGGCGTCGTAGCCGCCCATCAGGTGACCGAAGCCGGAGAGCATGAAGGTGCCGTCCGGATACGGCATGCCGGTGACGGCGAACGAGCGGCGCAGCGCCTCGTCGAGGTCGGGCGGCTCGGAACCCTCGTGAAGGGCGAGGTCGAGCTGGCCGTAGAAGGCCTGCATCGCCGTCTTGAGGCCGACGCTCACCCAGCGCGACGCGACGAGCGATTCGACGAGGTCGCGTGGCATCGGGTCACCCGTCTGCCATTGGCGGGCGAAGCGGCCGAGCACGTCCGGGTCCCAGGTCCAGTGCTCCATGATCTGGCTGGGCGCCTCCACGAAGTCCCACTCGGTCTCGGCGCCGGCGAAGCGCGAGAACGCCGTGCGCGCGAGGCTCATGTGCAGGATGTGGCCGAACTCGTGGAAGAGGGTCGCCACCTCGGAGTGGCGGAGGAGCGACGGGCGCTCACCCGACGGCGGCGTGAAGTTCGCCACGATGGCGCTGACCGGCCGCACCTCGCGCCCCTCGGCGTCGCGGTGCGCCAGCACGAGCGAGAAGGCAGCCGCGTGGCCGAACTTGCCGTCGCGCGGGAAGAGGTCGGCGTAGAACTGCGCGACCGGCTCCCCGCTGCGACGGTCGCGGATCTCGTACAGCTCGACGGCCGGGTGCCAGGCGCTCGGGTCGTCGACGCGGACGTAGTCGAGCCCGAAGACGTCGCCGGTGATGTCGAACAGGCCGCGCCAGACAGCGGGCAGCGGCAGGTACTCGGCAACCGCGTCCTGGCTCACGCCGTACTGCCGCCGCCGCAGCTGGTCGTCCAGGTATCGGTAGTCCCAGACCTGGACCGATGTGCCGGCCGGGCCATCGGCCGATCGGGCGTCGTCCGGCAGCAGGGCGGACAGGTCGCTCAGCTCGCGTTCCACCGCCTGCCGAACCGGCGGCACGATCTCCCCGTACATCGCCCGGACGCGCGTCGGCTGGCGGGCCATCTTGACCTCCATCGCGAAGTCGGCCCACGACGGGTAGCCGAGCAGCTCCGCGATCCTGCGCCGGATGCCGATCGCCTCCTCCAGCAGGGCGCGGTTGGCGTCGACGGCGCGGCTCCAGTGCTTGCGGTGGAGTGCCTCGCGCAGGCGCCGGTCGTGTGCCTGGTCGAGGAACGGGTTGAGCTCGGGATAGTCGAGACTGACCCGATAGGTCCCCGGCCGGTCCCCCGGGGAGAGGCGCTCGACGTAGTCGTCCGGTAGCCCGTCGAGCTCGTGGCGGCTCACCTCGATCGCATCGCGGTACTCGTTCAGGTTCCGCTGGAACGCAACCTCGAGCTCGACGAGCCGCGTGCGGACCGTCTCCAGCTCGCGGCGCGCCTCGGGATCGAGCTCCTGGCCGGCGCGCCGGAAGTCGCGCAGCCAGTGGTCGAGCAGACGCCTCGCCTCGGAGCCGAGCCGCGCCGCCTCGTCGGTCTCGGCGAAGGCGCGGACCGCCCGGTACAGGTCCTCGCGGAAGACGAGCCCCACCCGCCACTTGTTGAGGCGCTCCTCCGCCTCACGGCCGGCGTCGCGGACCTCCGCCTCGGTGTGGACCTGTCCCATGAAGGCGCCGCGGCCGTAGCCGGCTCCGGCCTCGGCGCCGGCCAGGTCGAGCGACTTCAGCGTGTCGACGAACGTGGGCGCGTCGACGGAGCGCACGGCGCGCTCGACGAGCTGGTCGGCGCGGGCCAGGGCGGCATCGGTCTCCGCCCGGACGGATTTCGCGGTGACCGCGGTGTAGTCGTATGGCATCCGCGCATGGTACGGCCACGAGCCTCCGGTATCCTCTGGCCTCGCCCGGCCGCGCTGCGGCACGCGGTTGTACCCATTTCCACCGGAGTGAGTGGGACGCATGGACCACGGCGGCGAGCTCATCACCACCATCGCACTCGGCCTGAGCGCCGCCTTCGCGGCCGCGTTCGTCGCCCGACGTCTGCGGCTGCCGTCGATCGTCGGCTACCTGCTCGCCGGCGTCCTCCTGGGTCCCTTCACCCCCGGCATCTTCGCCGACCCCGCGATCGCGTCGGAGCTCGCCGAGATCGGCGTCATCCTGCTGATGTTCGGGGTGGGCATCCACTTCAGCTTCCGCGACCTCCTGGCCGTCCGCGGCGTGGCAGTGCCGGGGGCGGTGGTGCAGAGCACCGTGGCCACCCTGTTCGGGATCGGGCTCGCCATCCTGTTGGGCTGGGGCGTGGCCGCCGGAGTCGTGCTGGGGCTGGCGTTGTCCGTGGCGAGCACCGTCGTGCTGCTGCGCGCGCTCGTCCAGCGCAACGCCCTCGACTCGATCCACGGCCGCGTGGCGGTCGGCTGGCTGATCGTGGAGGATCTCTTCACGGTCCTGGTTCTGGTCCTCCTGCCGAGCCTGGCCGTCGTGTTCGGCCCGGGCACCGGGCAGGCGTCGGGGACGGACGTGCTGCTGCCGCTCGGCGCGGCCATCGGGAAGGCTGCCGTGCTGGCGGCGCTGATGGTCGTCGTCGGCTCGCGCGTCGTGCCCTGGCTGCTCGTTCAGGTCGCACGTGATGGGTCCCAGGAGATGTTCACCCTGTCCGTGCTCGCGGTGGCCCTCGGCATCGCGTTCGCCTCGAGCGCGTTCTTCGGCGTGTCGCTGGCGCTCGGCGCCTTCCTGGCGGGCGTGGTCGTCGGGGAGACCGACCTCAGCCACAAGGCCGCGGCCGACGCGCTGCCGCTGCGCGACGCGTTTGCCGTCCTCTTCTTCGTCTCGGTCGGGATGCTGGTCGACCCGGGCTACCTGCTGGAGAACCCGATCGCCGTGCTCGCGGTGGTGGCGCTCGTCGTGGTCGGGAAGTCCCTCGCGGCGCTCGTCATCGTCTCGCTCCTCGGCTATCCGCTGCGAAGCGGATTGACCGTCGCGGCCGGCCTCGCCCAGGTCGGCGAGTTCAGCTTCATCCTCGCCACGGCCGGCGTCGCCGCGGGCCTCCTGCCGGACGAGGCGTACCAGCTGATCGTCGCCGGCGCGCTCATCTCCATCACGCTGAACCCGCTGCTCTTCGCCGCGCTCGACCCGGTCGACGCCTGGTTCAAGGCGCGCCCCGAGTTCCGGCGCATGCTGGATCGCGGCGGTGGCCGGCTGGCGAGGCCCGAGCCGGGCGGCGAGGAGATCGCGAGCCACGCTGTCATCTGCGGCTACAGCCGCGCGGGCCGCACCGTCGCGCGGGCGCTCGAGCCACGCGGGTTCCGGTACGTCGTGCTCGAGGAGGACCGCCGCACCGTAGAAGCCCTGCGCAAGCGCGGGGTGCCCGCCCTGTACGGCGACATCGCGGATCAGGCGCTCCTGGACCATGCCGGCATCGAACGCGCCCGCGTGCTCGTGTTCGCGGCGTACGACCCTCCCGCGGCCGAGTTCGCGGTCGACTACGCCAGACGCCGGAACCCGCGCATCGAGATCGTGGCCCGCGTCGAGACGGCCGAGGAGGCGAGGCGTCTGCTCGCGCACGGCGCCGATCAGGCCGTGGAGGGCGAGCGGGAGCTCGGCGTGCAGCTGGCTCGCTACGCGCTCCGGCGGTTCGGCGTCGGAGCCCGAGAGGTCGAGGCGATCGCCCAGGGGCTGCGTCGCCGGCCTGAGCCCGTCGCGGGCTGAGGCTCGGCAATGCCGAATCGGATTGTGCTCGTCACCGGCGCGGAGGGGCTGATCGGC
>DATADA010000237.1:0-7565 GCA_036258775.1 Candidatus Limnocylindria bacterium
ACCGCCCGTGCGCTCGTCCCGGCCGCCGGCCGGGTCCGGCTGGCGCTCGGGACGGCGGGCGACCGAACCGACGAGATCCTCCATCGCCTCGGCGTCGTCAGCGGGGAGCTGGCCGACGAGGTGGTGATCGGCGAGAAGCTGCACTACCTGCGGGGACGCGACCGCGCCGAGATGAACCGGATCCTGTCGGAGGGCGTCGCGCGAGGGAAGGGGATCGACCCGGCCGGCGTCGAGGTCCACCCCACCGAGCAGGCGGCGCTCGCCGCGCTGATCGCGCGCTCGCGGGCGGGGGACGTCGCGCTCGTGATGAGCCACGCCGAGCGAGCCGAGCTGTTCGCCTGGCTGCGCGCCGCCGGGTTCGCACCCGTCGGCCTCGCGCGCCTGCGCGAGCTGCTCGCCGAGCGCCGGGCGGAAACGGACGGTGCGCCGGCGGCGACCGCCTAGATCACCGCCGTCTCGGTGATCTCCTCGCTCGCGACCGGTCCCGCCCCGTCGCTCCCCGGCGAGGGGCTGGCCGCGCCATGCTGCCGCCGCTGGAGCTCCTTCCAGACCTCGTTGGCGTGGTCGACGCAGACCACGACGACGTCGCCCGGCCGGCCGACGTCGAGCGCGCGGCGCGTGGCCTCGAGCTCGTCGAGGACCACCTCGACCTCGCGACAGCGCGCCCCGTCGCGCATCGCCGCGTCGACCCCCTCGCTGACGAGCCGCGCCGTGCCGCCCCGCGGCCGGCCGCGGTTGTTGCGGTCCTCGCGGACGATGACGCGGTCGAAGTACCCGGCCGCCACCCGGCCCAGCTCCCGGATGTCTGCGTCGCGGCGGTCGCCGGCGGTCGCGATCACGCCGATGCGCGAGCCGGTCACGAGCGGCGCGGCGCCCCCCGGCGACGGCTGCGCCAGGCGCGACACGAACTCGCCCAGCGACCGCACCGCCGGGGGGTTGTGCGCGTAGTCGACGATCACGCGGAAGCCGTCGAGCTCGAACAGGTTGAGGCGCCCGGGCGCCATGTAGTAGCTCGTGGTGAAGGTGCGCAGCCCCTGCCGGATGTCGTGCAGGTGGGCCCCGGCCGCCCACGCGGCGGCCGCCGCGGCGAGCGCGTTCTGGACGTTCATCCGGGCGCGGCCCTCGAAGGTCGCCGGCAGCAGGTGCGTCCAGGCGAGCGGCATGGACTTGCGGCCGTGCCGCAGCACGATCATCTCGCCGTTGCGGCCCTGCTCGAGCGTGACCGCCCGGCGCCCGCGTGCCGCCTGGCGCTTCACCGTCTCGTTCTCGGGGTCCATGCTGAAGTAGATGACCGATCCGGAGCAGTGCCTCGCCATGGCGGCGACGAGGGGGTCGTCCGCGTTGAGCACCGCCACGCCGGAGCGCGGCACCGCCTCGACGATGACCTGCTTGACCTGCGCGAGCTGGCGGATGGAGGTGATGCCGCCGAGCCCGAGGTGGTCGCCGGTCACGTTCAGCACGACCGCCACGTCGTTGCGCTGGTAGCCCAGTCCCTCGCGCAGGATCCCGCCGCGCGCCACCTCGAAGACGGCGAGGTCTACGTTCGGGTTCTGGAGGACCATCGACGCGGAGCGCGGTCCCGAGGCGTCGGCCCGGAGCACCAGGCGGCCGTCGACGTAGATGCCATCGGTGCTCGTCAGGCCGACCTTGCGGCCCATGCCCTTCATGATGTGGCTGATCATCCGGGCGGTCGTCGTCTTGCCGTTGCTGCCCGTCACGGCGACGATCGGGATGCGCGATGGCGAGCCCGGCGGGAAGAGCAGCTCGATCACCGGCTTGGCGACGTACTGCGGCTCGCCCTCGGTCGGGTGGGTGTGCATCCGGAAGCCCGGCGCCGCGTTGACCTCCACGATCCCGCCACCGGTCTCGCTGACCGGGACGCTCACGTCCGGACATACCAGGTCGATGCCGGCGATGTCGAGCCCCACCACCCTGGCCGCCAGCTCGGCGATCTCGACGTTCTCGGGATGGATTTCCTCGGTACGGTCGATGCTGATGCCGCCGGTGCTCATGTTGCCGGTGCGCTTGAGGTAGATCCGCGTCCCGGCCGGCGGCACCGCGTCGAGCGCCCAGCCCTGCTCGCGCAGGTAGCCGAGCGACTCCTCGTCGACCCTGATGCGGGTCAGCACCTTCTCGTGGCCGATGCCGCGCCGTGGATCGGCGTTGGTGATCTCGACCAGCTCGGTGACGGTGTGCTCGCCGTCGGCGTCCACGTGCGCCGGCAGGCGCTGCGCCACCGCCCGCAGGCGTCCGCCGACGACCAGGCAGCGGTAGTCGTTGCCGCGCAGGAACGACTCGACCACCACGCTGCCCGAGCGCGTCTCCGATCTGGCCCGCCGGAACGCCTCGCGCACCGCGCCCTCGTCCGCGAGGTCGAGGCCGACACCGCGCCCGTGGTTGCCGTCGAGCGGCTTCACGGCCACCGGATAGCGGACCCGGGCGGCGGCCGCCACGGCGTCATCCTCGCCACGCACGACCTCCGAGCGCGGGACCGGGATCCCGGTCGCGGCCAGCAGCCGGTTGGTGAGCTTCTTGTCGGAGGCGATGTCGACCCCGATCGAGCTGGTCTGGCTCGTCATCGTCGCCCGGATGCGCTTCTGGTGGATCCCGTGGCCGAGCTGCACGAGGCTCTGCTCGTTCAGGCGGATGTACGGGATGTCGCGAAGGCTCGCCTCGTCGAGGATCGCCTGTGTCGAGGGACCGAAGGCGGCCCGCTCGGCGAGCAGGATCAGCCGCTCGAGCTCCGCGCCGAAGTCGAGCGTCGGGTCCGGCTCGACGAGGTGGTTCGCCAGCCGCACGGCCAGCTCGCCGGCGGCGCGCCCGACGCTCTCCTCGCCGTAGGAGTAGACGACGTGGTACCGGCCGCGCGGGCCGGCGCTGCGGGTCTTGCCGCGACCGACCTCGGTCCCGGCCTCGCGCTGGAGCTGCAGCGCGATGTGCTCCGCCACGTGCCCGAGCCAGGTCCCGTCGCGCAGCCGCTCCTCGAAGCCACCCGGACGTCCGAGCGAGCAGCCGTGCTGCCCGACCCCCGGGAGCAGGTCGAGCAGGCCCTCGACGAAGCCCGGGATCCGGTTCGACGGCCACTCCTCGAGCACGCCGAGGTCGACCAGGAGCTTGATCGCAGGGCCATAGCTCCAATAGTTCGGCCCGCGGTAGACCCTCGTCTCGAGGATGCGCATCGTCGGCAGCGGCCGTTCACCCTCCCCGGGCGCCTGGCGGCGACGGGCGCGACGGCGTTCGGCCGCCTCGGTGCTCACTGGCTCGCCTCGCGTCGCTCCTCGCCGCGGGCACGCCGTTCCTGGCTCGCGGCCCGCCGGCGGGCGCGCTCGGGCGCCTGGTCGTCGGCTCCCTCCGCCGCGATCTGGCGGATCAGGCGTCGCGTCGTGGCGCCCGCCCGATCGAGCGCCGCCAGCTCGCGGTCGGTGGCCGAGATGGGGCGCAGTGGCGCGAGCAGGCGACGGCGACGGAGGTCGAAACGGTACCCCGCCGGCAGCGAGTGGAGGATGACGCCGGAGACCATGATCGGCCGGTGCCGCTTCACCTCGTAGGCATCGGTCCGGATCCGGGCGGGATCGAGGATCGTGACGGAGGCGCGGCCGAGCACCTCCATCACGCCGCTGGGGCTGACCAGGGCGGCGGTGTCCTCGTCGATGCCGATCCCGAGCAGCGACGGCGACTGGGCGACGAGCGCGAGCAGGCGCCCGATCCGGTTGCGCTGCTCGAAGTGCTGGTCGACGACCACGCCCGGCAGCAGCCCCAGGCCGGCGCTCATCTGCGTCATGCGCTGCTTCGGGGTGGCGCCGCCCGGTCCGAAGGCGACCATGTGGGTCCCGATCGCCGACGCGCCGGCGCTCGTGCCCGCCACGATCGCGCCGCGTCGGTGGCGCTCGACGAGCGCCTTGCCGAGCAGCGTGCCGCCGACCACGCTGGCCAGCCGCAGCTGGTTGCCGCCGGTCATGAAGATCCCGGTCGCCTCCCGAAGGTGCGCCACGAATTCCGGGTCGTTGGCGTCGTCGCGCACGAGGGGGCGCAGCCCGCGAACGTCGGGGACGCCCATCTGGGCGAACACGGACCGGTACAGGTCGGTCGCCGAGTCGCCCAGCGACGAGGCGGTCGAGATGATCGCGATCCGCGCCTCCTCGCCGCCGGCCAGCGAGACGAAGCGGGTCAGGATCTGGCGCTGGCGGAGCTTCTCCTCGGCGCCGCCGATGAGCAGCAGGTGGCCCGCGCGCGCGCTCGACTGGCGGGGCTGGGCGACCATGCCGGGCAGGATAGCGAACCACCCGTCGGGGCGGGCTAGACTCGATCGGATGGGCGCCGCACAGCGCACCGAGCAGCGCGACTTCTACACGGTCCTCGGCGCGGAGCCGTCGGCCAGCGCGGAGGAGCTGCGCTCCGCCTTTCGCTCCGCCGTGCTCCGTCACCACCCCGACCGCTCCGACGCCGGCGCCCACGCCACGCGCCGGACCTCGCTCCTGAACCGTGCCTGGACCGAGCTGCGCGACCCCGTCCGCCGGCTCCACTACGACCGCGCCCTGGAGCACGGCACGGCCGACGTGGTCGACTGGCCGCTCGACGCCGGGGAGGCGCCGTCCGCGGCGCCGCCCCGACGCCGTGGCCGCAGGGTCGAGCCGCTGGAGCGCAGCCCGTGGCACGAGCCGAACTGGCGGAGCGTGGCCGGGTTCCGGGTTCCGGCCGAGGTGTGGATGGCGGGCCCGAGCGCCCAGCGGCGCTGGATCGTGGAGCATCACCTCGACGGCCACGACTGGCGCGCGCGACGCGAGCGGTACTGGCTGCGGTTCGCCGCCGATCACTACCGGGAGCGCGGACGGGTCGACGACTGGCTGGGCGCGCTGGAGCGCCTCGTCGACGAGGAGACGACCTTCTCCGGCGTGACGCGCGCCGGGCTGCGCGAGGCGTACCTGGAGAGCGGCAGGGAGCTGCGCGGCGCGGAGACGTTCCGGCGCATCGGCGACCGCTGGCCGGCGGGGAGCCCGCAGCGCCGCTGGGCCGAGCGCGAGCTCCGCGCCCTGCTGGCCGCCTTCCGCGACCGGCGGGTCCGCCGCGGCCCGGTGCCCGATCGCGCGGAGAACGCCGAGCTGCTGCTCAACTACCTCGAGGCGCTCGGGCTGGCGCCGCAGTTCGCCGACGTGCGCGCGGCGGTCGTCGCGCACCGCCGCGCCGGCAACCTGGCGCGGGCGGCCGAGCTGGTGGAGCGAGTCGTGGCCCAGCCGGTGGATGGCCCCAACGACCTGTTCAGCCGCGTTCAGCTGCTCACCGAGGCCGGTGACCTGGAGCGCGCCTCGGCGCTGCTCGCGGAGATCGCGCGCGGCGACCATCCCGACGCGCTCGATCCCGGGCGGATCCGGGGCGCGCCGTCGCGCCGCCTCGCCGCCGCTCGACGACGGCTGTCGCGGGCGCGGCTGGCACGCGCCCGGCGCGACGCCGCGGCCTCGACGAGGGAGGCGGCCGCACGGCCGCCGGGCGACCAGGCGAAGAGCCGGTGCTAGGCTTGCGCCGCTGACGACGAGGTCGCAGCGCGATATCGGGAGGGCACGTGGAGCTTCTTCGGCCGTCGCGTCGCGCGCTCGCTGGGGTGGTCGTCGGTGCCGCCTGCGCGGTCGCGGCCGTGCTCCTCGGAGACATCATGGGGGACGTGGCGCCGCACACGGTGCTGCTCGTCACGGCGATCGCGATCGTCGGCCTCCTGCTCGGCTCGTCGGCGGCGTTCTACGCGTACCTGGCCGGCGCGGCGGCCCTCGTTCTCCTCTCCCTGCGCCCGATGCCCGCCGCGGAGATCAGCCTCGACGAGTCGCTGCGACTCGCCACCTTCCTGGTCGGCGCGCCGGTCCTCGTCCTGCTCGTGCAGCGCGGGGAACGGGCGCTGCGCGTCGCGCGGGACGCCCAGCGTACGGCGGAGGACGCGGAGCGCCGGACGGAGCAGGAGCGCGTCGCCCTCGAGGAGGCCCGAGCCACCGTCGACCTCGCCCTGCAGGCGGCCGAGCGCGAGCGGGCACGGCTCGAGGAGGTGGCCGAGGCGATCCCCGAGCCGCTCATCGTCTATGACTCCGAGCTGCGCGGGACCTACGGGAACCGCGCCGCCCTGCGGCTGCTCGGCCGGAGCTTCTTCGAGCGCCCGATCGAGGAGTGGGCGCGCGCGGCTGAGCCGCGTGACGGCCAGGGCCGCCCGCTCCCTCGCGAGCAGTGGCCGCAGCTGCGCGCGCAGATGGAGCCGGTCCGCCTGCGCATGACGGCGCGCGTCCCGATGTCGGGTCGCGACGTCATCGTCGACGTCGAGGGGACGCCGGTTCCCGGCGGAGGCTGCCTGCTGCTGCTGCGCGACGTGGGGCGCGAGGAGGAGCAGCGACGGCGGCTCTCGCAGTTCGCCAGCTTCGTCGCGCACGAGCTGCGGAACCCGCTGGCCGTCGCCAAGGCGCGCATCGAGCTGGCGCATCGCGACCCGGACCTCTCCCAGCGTGCCGGCGCCCACGCGCAACGGGCGCTCGACTCGGTCGACGCGGCGATCGGCATCCTCGAGCGCCTCGAGCTCTACTCCCGCGCCGATACCGGTCGGATCGAGGCGCGACGCGAGCCATTCCAGCTGCGCGCCGCGGTGGCCGCCGCGGCGGAGCGCCTGCGGGCCCGAGGCTCGGATCGGCCGCTCGAGGTCGACGTGCCGCCATCGCTCAGCGTCCTCGGCGACCGGCAGCTCAGCGAGCAGGCGATCACCAACCTGCTCACCAACGCGGACCGCTACTCGGACGCTGGGACAGGCATCAGCGTCGTCGCCGCGGACGGCGATCCGGTCAAGCTGCGCGTGATCGACGCGGGGCCGGGCATCGACGACGACGTCGCAGAACGTCTCTTCCGCGACCGGGTCACCTCCGGACGCGGCCTCGGGCTGGGCCTCTACCTCGTGCGCGCCGTCATGGAGGCGCAGGGGGGATCGGTGGAGCTGTCGGAGCGCCGGCCGCGCGCCGTCTTCACGCTGCGCTGGCCGGCGGCAGAGGAGCTTCCCGCCACGACCGGGCCCGAGACGCGGCCCGCCGCCGCCTCGCCCGACGGCAGGCGCCCCGGGCGGCCGGCGGCCGAAGCATCGACCGGGGAGAGGTCGCCGGCCCGCCGCCGGAGGCGGTGAACGAGGGTCAGCCGGCCGGCGACGGACTTGCCGGCGGGGTCACCACTTCCAGCGGTCCGAACTGCGCCGCCTCGAGGTCATCGCGCACGCGCGCCGCGTCGCCCGTCAGCAGGATCAGGAGCTCCCCGGGCCGGATCAGCCCGCGCGCGGCGGCGTGTGCCGCGTCCGCGTTGACCGCCTCGATGCGGCCGCGATACGTCTGCCACCAGTCGTCGGGCAGGCCGTACACGGCGATCGGCTCGATCGCCGCCGCCACGCCGGCCGCGGTCTCGAAGCGGAGCGGAAACACGCCGACCAGGAAGTCGCGGACCTCGCGGAGCTCCCCCTCGTCGGCCGGGGACTCCCGGATGCGGTCGAGCTGGCCGAGCAGCTCGCGGATGGCCGGCACGGTGACCTCGGTCTGAACCGCGGCGTTGGCGGCGAACGG
>DATADA010000238.1:0-8275 GCA_036258775.1 Candidatus Limnocylindria bacterium
GTCAGCGAGGTGATGACCGGCGGCGGCAGTGCCTCGGACGAGTTCGTCGAGATCTACAACCCGACCCTGCTGCCGCTCCCGCTCGAAGGTCTCGAGCTCATCTACGTGACGGCGAGCGGCACGACGCTCACTCGCCGCGCGTCGTGGGCGGCCGGCGCGGCCGTGGTCGCGGCTCACGGCCACCACCTGCTCGCGAACGATGCCGGCGTCTTCGCCGGCATCGCCGACACGCTCTACTCGGGCGGGATGGCGGCCGCCGGGGGGAGCGTCGCGCTGCGTATCCAGGGGGCGGCGTCGGCGCTCGACGCGGTCGGCTGGGGAACGGCGACCGCATGGCTGGAGGGCGCAGCGGCGCCGGCACCGCCAGCCGGTGAGAGCATCGAGCGGCTGCCCGGAGGCGACGCCGGCTCACAGACCGACACGGACCAGAACGCCGTCGACTTCGTCGTGCGCGCCATCCCTGACCCTCAGAACGCCGGCTCCGCGCCGGTGCCCGGAGGCACGCCGACTCCGACCCCGACCCCCGCGCCGACCGTGCCCACGACGCCGGCCGCGACCCTCACCCCGCCACCGCCGCTGACGCCGACGCCGACGACCTCACCGTCGCCGACGCCGAGCACGGGACCGACGCCGGCGACGACGAGCATCGGCGAGGCTCGAGGCCAGCCGGACGGGACGCGCCTCACGGTGCGGGGCGTGAGCCTGTCGTCCTCCGGTTTCACAGATGGGGGTGGATTCATCGCGGACGCGACGGGCGGGATCGCGGTGCTGCCGGAGGACGGCTCCTTCCCGCGCGGGGTGGAGCTCACGGTCACGGGCGAGGTCGACGACCGGTACAGCCAGCGGACGATCAGGGCCGCGGCCGACGGGGTGGTGATCGGGCTGACGGCCGCGGAGCCGGAGCCGGCGGCCGTGTCCACGGGAACCATCGGCGAGCAGCTCGAGGGCCGGCTGGTGCGAGTCCGCGGCTCTGTGCAGGGCACGCCGAGCGAGCTGGCTTCGGGCCTTGCCTATGACATCGACGACGGCAGCGGGGCCGTCCGCGTCCTCGTCGGAGGCGGGACCGGCATCGACACGAGCGACTGGCTGCCCGAGGTGACCCTCGACCTGGTCGGCATCGCGTCCCAGCGCGACACCGCCGGCAGCGGCGTCGCCGGGTACCGGGTCCTCCCGCGCGACTCGGCCGACGTGGTCTCCGTCTCCCCGCCGCCGGGTCCCTCCGCTTCACCGCCCGGCAGCCCGAGCCCCCAACCGTCGGAGCCGGCGCCCAGCGACGCTCCTGGCGAAGACGGCCCGCCACTGATCTCGATCGCCGAAGCGCGTGCGGCGGAGACCGGTACGCGGGTTCGCGTTCGCGGAGTGGTCACGATCGGGAGCGGGTTGGTCGACCCCACCAGCGCGGTCATCCAGGACTCCAGCGGCGGCATGCTCCTGCGCCTCGGCGACGAGGCGGGACGCGTGCGTCGCGGGGAGGCGGTCGAGGTGTCCGGCACGCGTTCGACGAAGAGCGGAATGTTGACCATCCGCGTCGCGAACGCCCCGCGGCGCCTCGGCGACGGCGCCGAGCCCAGCCCCAGAAGGCTGGCCACCGGCGAGGCCGCCGAGGCCCTGGAGGCGCAGCTGATCGTGGCGCGCGGCGCGGTCGTGGAGAGCGCGCGACGTTCGAGCGCGGGGAGCGTGACGCTCGACATCGACGACGGCTCCGGCGCGCTCCGCGTGCACCTGCTTGCGGCGCTCGGGGCGGATCGGAGCGCGCTGACGGCCGGAACCTGGATCGAGGTCACCGGCGTCCTCGGCCAGCAGACGACCGGTGCTCAGCCCGACCGCGGGTACCGGATCTGGCCGCGCTCGACCGATGAGGTCAGGGTCCTGGCCCCGGCGACGGATGGGGCGGAGGGCGACACCGCTGACGGCGGCGGAGCCGACGGCGATGCGACGCCCGGCGGGCCGGAGACCGCGCCGCTCGAGGTGCTCCTCCCCGGCGCGCCGGCCGGTGGCCCGAGGACGGCGGACGCGACGCTCGTCGCCGGCCCGTGGCCGGAGCTCGGCGTCGCAGGCGTGCTCTGGGACGGCACCCACGCGCTGGGAGTCGCTGACGACGCCGGCGGCACCGCCGCGGTGGCTGCGGCGATCGCTCGCCGGGCACCGCCTCTCGCCGTGCGCGTGACCGCCTCCCGCGCAGTCTCACGGACGACCACGCTCGCCCTCCCGGTGGTCGCACTGCCCGAGGCCAGGGCACTCGAGCCGACGACCGGTCGTGCCCGCGCCCCGCTCGCGAGGCTGCCGGCGAAGGACGTCGCGGCCTGGGTGCGGGTCGCCGGTCGGGTGAGTCGTGACGGACCGGGGCTTGCCCTGTCGGTGGCGGATCGTCGCGTCCTGCTCTCGGTCCTGTGCCGTGGGTCGACCGCGGCGCGCGGGCTGAGAACCGGAGAGATCGTCGAGGTCGAGGGCCTTGCCGATGGCCCGGATGCGATCGGGGTGCCGTGCGGCGGCGTCCGACGCGCGCCGGCGCTCCTCGGCGCCGTGCCAGCGGCCGCGTCCCCGGCCGAGCGCACGACTCCCCAGAGCGGCGACCCGGCCGCGGACAGCCCCGCGCTCGGCGTGCTGCCGCTCCTGCTCGGTGCGTCGTCCACCGCCGGCGGGGCGCTGCTCGGCACGCTCGCCTGGCGGCTAGGCTCGTTCGCGCGGCTTCGGGCGACGCTGGCTGCCGCCACCGCGCTCGACCACGACGACGGCTCGCCGCAGCCTCCGCCGGGGATGGCGAGCGACGGTCCCGAGAGCGCCGACGCACCGAGCGAGCCGAGGCCCCAGGGCGAGCCGGAGCCCCGACCGAGGCTCACGGTCGTCCACGTGCCGCCCGGCAGCGGAAGCTGACCGGCTGCGCCCTTGCCCCGCCCGTACGCCGGGCGCTCCACCACGCGTATACTCCGCGCCGCCTCGGCACGGTCGTACCCGGCCGCGACAGCAGGTGGAGGGCCGTGAGCGATCTCTCGTCCGCCGACGCCCCGCGCGCCGGTGGCCGGCAGTACCACATCGGGCTCGAGGCCGGCGAGCTGGCCGAGTACGTGATCCTGGTCGGCGACCCGGGTCGCGTCCCGAAGGTGGCCGCTCGCTTCGATGCGGTCGAGTTCGAGCGCTCGAGCCGGGAGATCGTCACGGCCACCGGCCGCCGCGGCGACATGCGGCTGTCGGTCATGTCGACCGGGATGGGCCCCGACAACGTCGAGATCGTGCTCGCCGAGGCGCTGGAGATCACGCGGCGGCCGACGTTCGTGCGCATCGGCTCGTCCGGCGCGCTGCAGCCGGAGATCGCGCTCGGTGACCTCGTCATCTCGCTCGGTGCAGTCCGCCTCGAGAACACGACCGACTTCTACGTCCATCCCGGATACCCCGCGATCGCCGACCGAGACGTGGTCGCCGCGCTCGAGCGCGCCTGCCGGAGGCTCGGCTACCGGCACCATGTCGGCCTCACCGCGACCGCCAGCGGCTTCTTCGCTCCGCAGGGACGGGCGATGCGGACGCTGCCGGTTCGCTATCCTCAGCTCGCAGAGGAGCTGCGACGCCAGCGCGTCGCGAACCTCGAGATGGAGTCGTCAGCGCTCTTCGTGCTGGCGTATCTGGCCGGGGTGCGGGCCGGCACGATCTGCGCCGCGTATGCGCAGCGGGTCGACGGCACGTTCCTGGAGGGAGCGGACAAGGAGGCCGCCGAAGCACGCTGTATCGATGCCGGGATGGCCGGCATCAGCCTGCTGTGGGAGACCGACCGCGCCGAGGCCGTCGAGGCTGAGACCGAGCCGATGGGCGCCACGCGGCGCGAGAGCGGGCGACAGGACGACGAACCGGCGTCGAGCTGACGCCGGACGCGAAGGAGGACAACGACCGATGGCGACCGAGGCCTACTGCGTCAAGTGCAAGGCGAAGCGCGAGATGAAGAACGAGAACCGGATCACGATGAAGAACGGCAAGCCGGCGACCGAGGGCCAGTGCCCGGTGTGCGGCACGAAGATGTTCAAGATCGGCGGCTGACCACCGGTTTCCTTCGTCGCCGCTGCGGAACCTCGCGGCGGAGATCGAGCTTCGGGCGGTCCCGGACCGTCGCAACAGGGCGGGACCGCCGGTCCGACCGCGAGCCGCGGAGGTGAGGCTGCCCGCGGCTAGAATTGGCACGTGGTGGAGCGAGCCGATCGATCGGTTCTGGCGATCGACCTCGGCGGCACTCAGATCCGCGCAGCCCACGTCGCTCCGGACCTCGCCGTCGCGTCTCGCCGCGCGGTGCCGACGCACGACGAGGAGGGCGTGGATGCCGTCGTCGCCCGCATCTGCGACCTCGCCGACGAGGTTCGGCGCGACGCTCGCAGCGCGGGGCTCGACGAGCCGGTCGGGATCGGCATCTCCTCTCCCGGGCCGCTCGACCCGTGGCGCGGGGTGGTGGTCGCGCCACCGAATCTCGCCGGCTGGCGGGACGTGCCGCTGGCGGATGCGGTCGAGGCCGCGCTCGGCCTCCGCACCTTCCTCGAACGCGACACGAATGTGGCGGTCATGGCCGAATGGCGCCACGGCGCCGCCCGCGGCGCGCGCAACGCGATCTACGTGACCGTCTCGACCGGGATCGGGGGTGGCGTGGTCGTCGATGGCCGGCCGCTGTCCGGACCGGACGGCACGGCCGGGGAGGTCGGCCACATGACGGTCGATCTCGACGGGCCGCTGTGCGGCGACGGCATGCCGGGCCACGCCGAGGCGATCGGCTCCGGCACCGCGATCGCCCGCGAGGCTCGTCGGCTGCTGGACGCCGGGCGTGCGCCCGGCCTGGCCGCGCTGGTGGGCACCGGCGAGGAACCCGATGCCGAGCTGGTGGCGCGCGCCGCCGACGCGGGTGATCCCGACGCGAAGGGGCTCCTCGACCGCGCGTGGGAGGCCATCGGCGCGATGTGCGCGAGCCTGGTCAACGTGCTGAATCCGGAGGTGATCGTCATCGGCGGCAGCATCGCCGCGCATCGCTCCCGGCTGTGGGACGTGGTGCGCCTCGAGCTCGAGCGTCGCGCCTTCCCGGTCCCGGCACGACGGGTGCGCCTCGAGCGACCCCGGTTCGGCGCCGACGTCTCGCTGGTGGGCGCCCTGCCCATCGTCAACGAGCGGCTCGGCGACCCCGCCTTCCAGCGGGCGCCGGCCGGCGCACCGACGGCACAACGAAGGAGATCCACGTGACGACCCGCATCGGGATCAACGGCTTCGGCCGCATCGGCCGCCAGACGCTCAAGGCGGTCATCGAACGCCAGCCGGAGCTGGAGGTGGTCGCCATCAACGACCTCGCGGACACCAGGACGAACGCCCACCTGTTCCGCTACGACTCGACCTACGGTCGCTACCCCGGCGAGGTGAGCTCCGGCGAGGGCCTGATCACCGTCGACGGTCGCGAGATCCGAGCCTGCAGCGAGAAGGACCCGGCGGCGCTGCCGTGGGGCGAGATGGGCGTCGACATCGTGGTCGAGTCGACCGGCGTCTTCACCGATGCGACGAAGGCGCGCGCCCATCTCGACGCGGGCGCGCGCAAGGTGATCATCAGCGCGCCCGCGAAGAACGAGGACATCACCGTCGTGCTCGGCGTGAACGAGGAGCGCTACGAGCCGGCCGAGCACCACATCGTCAGCAACGCCAGCTGCACGACCAACGGCCTCGCGCTGCCGGCGAAGGTCATCTTCGACAGCTTCGGCATCGAGCGCGGCCTCATGACGACGATCCACAGCTACACGAACGACCAGAACGTCCTCGACGTCTACCACAAGGACCTGCGCCGGGCGCGCAGCGCGGGGCAGAACATCATCCCCACCACGACCGGGGCGGCCCGCGCGCTGGCGCTCGTCATCCCCGAGCTGAAGGGCAGGTTCGACGGCTTCGCGCTCCGCGTCCCGACCGCCACCGTCAGCGTCATCGACTTCGTGGCGCTCACCGAGCGGCCGGTGACCGCGGAGGCCGCCAACGAGGCGCTTCGCTCGGCGGCGGAGGGTCAGCTGAACGGCCTCCTCGGATACACCGAGGAGGAGCTCGTCAGCATGGACTTCAAGGGGGACGAGCGCTCGAGCATCGTCGATGGCGCGAGCACGATGGCCACCGGCGACCGGATGGTGAAGGTGATCGCCTGGTACGACAACGAATGGGGGTACTCCTGCCGGGTCGCCGACCTGGCGGCGTTCATCGCAGAGCGGCTCTAGGCACGCCTGGACCATGGACAAGAAGACCGTCCGCGACATCGACGTGCGCGGCAAGCGCGTCTTCCTCCGCGCCGATCTGAACGTGCCGATCGACGACGGCCGGATCACGGACGACACCCGCATCCGGGCCAGCCTGCCGACCATCGTCCACCTCCTCGAGCGCGGCGCCGCCGTGATCCTGGCGAGCCACCTCGGGCGCCCGAAGGGCAAGGTGAACGACGCGCTGCGCCTGAAACCGGTCGCCGACCGCCTCGGGCAGCTGCTCGGACGGCCCGTCCGGATGACCGGCGACGCGCTCGGCCCGGGCGTCCAGGTGGCCGTGGACAAGCTGCGGCCGGGGGACCTGCTGCTGCTGGAGAACCTGCGCTTCCACGCGGAGGAGGAGGCGAACGACCCGAAGTTCGCGGGCGAGCTCGCCAAGCTCGCCGACGTCTACGTCGACGATGCGTTCGGCGCGGCGCACCGCGCGCACGCCAGCATCGAGGCGATCACCCACCACCTGCCGGCGGTGGCGGGCCTGCTGCTGGAGCGCGAGGTCGACGCGCTGACGCGCCTGCTCCGGCGACCGCCGCGGCCGTTCCACGCCGTGATCGGCGGTGCGAAGGTGTCGGGCAAGCTCGAGGTGCTCGAGAGCCTGCTCGGCCGCTGCCAGGCGGTGCTCGTCGGCGGCGGCATGGCGAACACGTTCCTCGCCGCACGCGGCCTGAACCTCGGCAAGAGCCTGGTCGAGACCGAGCAGATCGAGAACGCGGAGCGGATCATGGTCGAGGCGCGGCGGAAGCGGGTCCGCTTCATGCTCCCCGGCGACGTCCTCGTCGCCACCCAGCTCCACGCGCGGGCACAGCGGCGGGTCGTCCCGGTCGGCGAGGTGCCGAGGGACATGATGGTGGTCGACATCGGCCGCCAGACGCTGGCCGCATACGCGGAGCACCTGTCGAAGGCGCGAACCATCTTCTGGAACGGGCCGATGGGCGTCTTCGAGATCCCCGCCTTCGCCGACGGCACGAACGAGATCGCCCGCTTCATCGCCGGGCGCACCGGCGAGGGGGTGGTGACGGTCGTCGGAGGCGGTGACTCGGTCGCCGCGGTCGACCGGCTCGGGCTGATCGACAGCCTCACCCACGTGTCGACCGGCGGTGGCGCGTCGCTCGAGTTCCTCGAGGGCAAGACGCTCCCGGGCGTGGCGGCGCTGCTCGGCCGCGAGGAGGCGGCGTGACGACGCTCATCCGGGAGGTGAGCGCTCGCGAGATGCTCGACTCGCGAGGCAACCCGACGGTGCAGGCGGAGGTGCTGCTCGAGGGCGGCGCCCGCGGGACGGCGATCGTGCCGTCTGGCGCCTCGACCGGCGCCCACGAGGCGGTCGAGCTGCGTGACGGCGACCGCGCTCGCTACGGCGGCAAGGGCGTCCGTCGGGCGGTCGGCCACGTCGTCGATATCGGGCGGGAGCTGCGCGGCGTCGACGCGCTGGACCAGGCCGGCATCGACCGGCTGCTGGTCGAGATGGACGGCACGCCCAACAAGGGGCGCCTCGGCGCGAACGCGCTGCTCGCGGTCTCGCTGGCCGTGGCGAGGGCGGCCGCGGCCGGCGTCGGCCTGCCGCTCTACCGGTACCTCGGCGGCCCGGCCGCGCGCGTGCTGCCGGTCCCGCTGGTGAACATCCTGAACGGCGGCAGGCACGCGGTCGACTCCACCGACTTCCAGGAGTTCATGGTCGCGCCCCTCGGGGCGCCATCCTTCGCGGAGGCGCTGCGCTGGGCGGCGGAGATCTTCCACGCACTCGGCAGCCTCCTCCACGAGCGCGGGTTCGCAACGACGGTCGGAGACGAGGGCGGCTACGCGCCCAGTCTCGACGGCAACGAGGCGGCCGTCGCGCTCGTGGTCGAGGCCGTCGAGCGGGCCGGCTATGCGCCCGGCGAGCAGGTCGCCATCGCGCTCGACCCGGCGACGACCGAGCTGTGGGACGACGGTCGGTACGCGTTCGGGCGCGAGGAGCGCAGCCTGTCGACCGATGAGCTGATCGCGTTCTGGGCCGACTGGTCGGCACGCTACCCGATCGATCGGGTAGC
>DATADA010000239.1:0-3420 GCA_036258775.1 Candidatus Limnocylindria bacterium
GGATTCTGTACGCACTCAACCGATTTCGAGCGCGCGGCCGTCGATCGTTGGCTCTCTGTCGCTCGCACGCACCATGGGCCGCACTTTGCGCATCGGCGCCGGTGAGCCCGTCCGGTCCATCCGTCGCCGCCGGAGCCGAGCGTGGGGAGGCCGGCAGTGTGCGACCACACCGCCGGCCCGTGCGCGTGGGGCGTGTGCCCTCCGCCCTCGCGCCGGCAGTCTGCCCGCTGGGCGGCGCGAGCTCTGCCGGTTATCCACGGGAATTATCCACAGAGCCGGCCGGACGCTGTGGACATCGCCGCGCTCACTGCCGAACGATCCTGCGCAGGCGACCTCCGATTCCGGGATAGCGGGAGGCCCGGGCCCGATCAGCCGACCGCAGCAGCGAGCTGGCCGATGAGCCAGACCGCCGCCCACGCGACGAGCACGACGATCGCCAGGCCGATCCCGACGACGGCAACGACGATGGCCCACGAGCCGCGGGTGCTCTCGCCCGGCGCGGCGGCGTAGCGGCGCAACAGGCGGGCGTTGCGGCTGTTCGCCTTCCAGAACAGGTCGAAGGCGTCGCCGAGCACCGGGATGGCGCCGACGGTGACGTCGACGCCGAGGTTCAGCAGCATCCTGACGAGCACGATCCTGGGCACGCCGGCCTGCGCCCCGCGGGCGATCACCAGCACGCTCAAGGCGCCGGAGGCGATGTCGCCGAGGCCGGGGATCAGCCCGATCAGCGCGTCGAGCCCGAGACGCCGCCCGGTGCCCGGAATCGGAATGCTCTCGTCGAGCAGCCACGCCAGCAGGTCGGCTTCGGCGCCTCCAGGGACACGGTCGGCGCGGGTCAGGGTCGGGTCACGCATGCGCGAGGGGCGGGCCATCGGTCGGGATCGGTACAAGCCGCGTGCCGGGACGCCCGGTGCTACGCTGTCCCGCCCCGACCCCGCCGTCCTCCGGCAACGGTGCGCGGTCGGTCGAGGAGGTTGTCGTGCCCGAGATTCCCCACGAGCGACGAGCCCTCGCGAACGGCCTGCGGATCATCCTCGCGCCCGACGCGCGGGCGCCCATCGTGGCCGTCAACCTGTGGTACGCGGTCGGCTCGCGGAATGAGCGACCGGGGCGCACCGGGTTCGCACACCTCTTCGAGCACATGATGTTCCAGGGCTCCGCGAAGGTCGAGAAGGGCCAGCACTTCGCCCTGATCCAGGCGGTCGGCGGGACGCTGAACGCCACGACCTGGCTCGACCGCACGAACTACTTCGAGACGCTGCCGTCGCACGAGCTGGAGCTCGCCCTCTGGCTCGAGGCGGACCGGATGGGCGGGCTCCTGCCCGCCATGACCCAGGACAAGCTCGACAACCAGCGCGACGTGGTGAAGAACGAGCGCCGATGGAGCGTCGACAACCAGCCCTACGGCGACTGGGACGAGCGCATCCAGGCCCTCGCCTTCCCCGAGGGACACCCATACCACCACCCGACCATCGGCTCGATGGAGGACCTGTCGGCGGCGTCGCTCGACGACGTGCGCGAGTTCTTCGCGACCTGGTACGCGCCAAACAACGCGGTGCTCACGATCGCCGGGGACTTCGAGCCCGACCGGGCGATGGAGATGGTCGAGCGCCACTTCGGCCCGATCCCGGCGAATGGCCAGCTTCCGGCGGCGCCGGCGACCGACATCGAGCCGCTGATCGGGCGCGAGGTGCGCGAGACCGTTCCGGCGGCGGTGCCGCTGCCGCGCATCTACCTCGCCTATCGCGCCCCGGTCTTCGGCAGCGAGCGGTTCGACGCGCTCGACGTCACCGCGGACCTCCTCGGTTCCGGGCGCGCCTCGCGGCTGTACGCCTCGCTCGTCCGCGAGAAGCGCCTCGCGCAGGACGTCACCGTCTTCCTCTTCCCGCTGACCGGCGGCGCGGCCCTGCTCGCCGCCTGGGCCACCGCCCGTCCCGGGGTGGCGGTCGAGCGGCTGGAGGCAGAGCTGTTCGGCGAGATCGAGCGGCTCGCGCAGGACGGCCCGAGCGACGCCGAGCTCGAACGGGTCCGCACGCTCCACGCCGCGGCGGTGACCGGCCTGCTGGAGCGCGTCAGCGAGCGGGCCGACCGGCTGAGCATGTACGCGTGCCTCTTCGACGCGCCCGAACGCGTGGGCGGCGAGATCGACCGCTACGACGCCGTCGACGCGGCGCGCGTGCGGGAAGCGGCCACGGCCGCGCTCGTCGCCGACAACCGGGTCGTGCTGACCTACCTCCCGGCCGAAGCGCCGCTCGCGCTCGGCGCGGAGCGCGACGAGACCGCGCCACCGATCGCCGCCGTCGACGCGGAGGAGGAGCGGTGACCGCCACCGCGAACCCCCTCCGGCCGCCGGGGGGCGCGCCACGGCCGTATCGCTTCCCGCACTTCGAGCGCCATCGGCTCGCGAACGGCCTCACCGTCTGGGTCGTGCCGCTCCCCGACCGCGGCATGGTCAGCGTTCACCTGCTCGCCGACGCCGGCGCCTCGGCCGAGGAGGAGGAGCGCGGCGGCGTGGCCGCGCTGACCGCGCAGCTGCTGGTCACCGGGACGCGGCGGCTCGACGCCGCGGCCTTCGCGCAGGAGACCGAGCGGCTCGGCGTGGACATCTCGAGCGAGTCGGGCTGGGACAGTGCGCGGGCCGCGTTCGGCGCGCTGCCACGCGCCCTCGAGCCGGGGCTGGAGCTGCTTGCCGAGATGGTGCGCGAGCCGCGCCTCGACGAGGGAGAGTTCGAACGGCTTCGCGGCGAGCGGCTCAACGAGATCCTCCAGGCGCGCGCGGACCCCGGCCGCCTCGCGGACGAGATGTTCGTTCGGGAGATCTACGCAAGCGGATCCCCGTATGCCCGCTCGTCCGGTGGCCTGCCCGAGACGGTGGCGGACCTCAGCGTCGACGACGTGCGCGAGATGCACACCACCCGCTGGGCGCCGGACGTGGCGCATCTCGTCGTGGCAGGCCCGGTCGAGGCCGGCGCCGCACTGCGCATCGCCGAGCGGGTCTTCCCCGACTGGCGCGGCAGCGGCCGGGGCCACCGCGAGGCGCGCGTGGAGGCACGTGACGGCCGCCGCGTGGTCGTCGTCGACCGGCCGGGCTCGGTGCAGAGCGAGCTCCGGGTCGGCCACGTCGGGATCGACCGTTACGACCCCGCCTACTTCCCGGCCCTGGTCATGGCTGCGCTGCTCGGGGGAGTGTTCGGGTCGCGCCTGAACCGCCGCCTGCGCGAGGAGCTCGGCTATACGTACGGCGCGCGCGCCGGCTTCGACCCGAGGCGCTGGCGCGGGCCGTTCGCCGCCAACGCCGCGGTTCAGACCGAGGTCACCGTGCCGGCCATCCGCGAGCTGCTCGGCCAGCTCGACCGCATCCGGGAGTCCCCGGCCGACGAGGGGGAGCTCCGCGAGGTCCGCGACTTCCTGGTCGGCGTG
>DATADA010000240.1:0-5751 GCA_036258775.1 Candidatus Limnocylindria bacterium
GAGCCCTCGACGCCGATGGTGAAGACCCCGGCCCGAAAGGCGAACGCGGTGGCGAGGCCGGTCAAGAGCACGGGCGTCGCCTGGGTCAGCGTGTTCGCGATCGCCGCGCCGCTGCCGAACGCCTGCTCCAGGAGCAGCCCGTAGGTCTCCACCGGGCTGCGCCCGGTGGCGAGCAGCACGAGCGCACCGACCACCAGCGCAGCGACGAACGGCGTCAGCAGCCCCGCGACCCGCCGCGCCCGCACCATCAGGCGGCCGCCTCGGCGCCGGTCATGAGCCGCCCCAGCCGCTCGACGTCGACCGACCGGCGGTCGAAGCGCCCCACGATTCGGCCGTCGTAGAGCACCACCAGCCGGTCCGCCAGGCGGAGCAGCTCGGTCAGCTCCTCGGAGATCAGGAGCACGCCGACGCCCCGCTCGCGGAGCCCCATCAGCTGCTCGTGGATGAAGGCTGTGCCCCGCACGTCGACCCCACGGCTGGGATGGGCGCAGAGCAGCGCGACGCGCGCCTCGTCCAGCTCGCGCCCGACGATCAGCCGCTGGGCGTTCCCGCCGGAGAGCGAGCGCATGACCGCCTCGAGCCCGGCCGTCACGACGCCGAACCGCCGCACGATGCTGTCGGCGTAGCGGCGCATCGCGGGCGGCGACGTGACGCCGCGCCGCGACAGCGGCGAGCGATCGATCCGGAGCGCGACGGCGCTCCTCGTCAGCGATCCGGCGAGATCGCAACCCTCCGTCCGCCGATCCTCGGGCACATACGCCAGCCCGAGCTCGCGACGTCGGCGGACCGATGCGTCCGTCACGTCACGATCCCCGAGCCGCACGCGCCCGCCGTACGGGCGGCGCAGCCCGAGGACGAGGTCGATCAGCTCTCGCTGCCCATTGCCCTCGACCCCGGCCACGCCGACGATCTCCCCGCGCCGCACCTCCAGATCGATGTCGGCGAGCAGCGACCGCCCGCCCGGTCCACGGAGCGAGCAGCGCTCCAGCGCGAGCGCCAGCGGTGCGTCGGCCGCGACGGGGGTGCGATCCACCGCCGCCTCGTCCTCCGCGACCCGCAGCAGCTCCGGCTCCCCGACCATCAGGGCGGCGAGCCGGCGGGCATCGCTGTCGGCGGCCGCGACCGTCTCCACGACCCGGCCGCGGCGCATGACCGTCACGCGCTCGGCGATGGCGAGCACCTCGCCCAGCTTGTGGCTGATGAAGATGACGGTGCGTCCCTCGGCCGCCAGCTCGCGCAGCGCGGCGAACAGATCGTCGACCTCCCCGGGCGTCAGCACGGTGGTGGGCTCGTCGAAGACGAGCAGCTGCGCATCGCGATAGAGCAGGCGCATGATCTCGAGCCGCTGGCGCTCCCCCACCGACAGGCGCGAGACGGGTTCGTCCCAGTCGACCCTCGCCCGCAGCCTGCCCGCCAGCTCGTCTCCACGGCGACGCGCGGCGCGCCGGTCGATGATCGGCCCGCGCGCCGGCTCCGCGCCGAGGACGAGGTTCTCGACGGCCGTGAGGCTGTCGACGAGCTGAAAGTGCTGCTGCACCATGCCGACCCGCCGCGCGATCGCGGCCTGCGGGTCGCCCTGCGGCAGCGGTTCCCCGTCGATCTCGATGCTTCCCGCGTCCGGGCGCTCGAGGCCGTAGACGAGCCGCATCAGAGTCGTCTTCCCCGCGCCGTTCTCGCCGATCACGGCGTGAATCGAGCCGCGCGGCACGACCAGGTCGACCCCGTCGTTGGCGACGATGGGGCCGTACCGCTTCGTCAGCCCCCGGACGGCGAGGTGCGGTGGAGCCATCGGTCAGGCGGGACTCGCCGGTTCATTCCGAGAAGTAGTCGGGATACCCCTGCTCGATCACGTCCCAGACCTCGATCTCGCCGTCGATGATCTGCTGGCGCAGCTCGTCGACCTGGTCGACGTGCTCCGGCGGGACGCCCTCGGCCACCGTGCCGAGCTCGACGCCGCCGGCCGCGAGGTCGAGGTTCACCGTCTCGCCGCCGAGCGTCCCTTCCACCGCCCGCGCGACCGACTCGTACACGGCGTTGTCGGTGCGCTTGATCATGCTCGTCAACACCGCCTCGGGAGCGATCGCGCTCTGGTCGGTGTCCACGCCGATCGCGTACACGCCCGCGTCGGCCGCCGCCTGGATCACGCCGAGACCGGCGCCCCCGGCGATCTGGTACACCACGTCGGCGCCCTGCTCGAACATCGCCTCCGCCGCGGCGCGACCCTTGGCGGCGTCGCCGAAGTCGTTCGTGTAGCTGACCAGCACCTCGACCTCGGGGTCGACGTCCATGGCGCCCTGCATGAACCCGACGATGAACTTGTCGATGCCCGTGGACTTCGTGCCGCCGATGGCGCCGATCACCCTCTGCTCGTTCATGCCGGAGATCGAGGTGTCGGAGGTCGCGAGCGCGGCCAGCGCGCCGGCCAGGTACGAGCCCTCGTGCTCGGCGAAGACGAAGCTCGTGACGTTGTCGCCCTCGACCGGCAGGTTCATGAAGGTCCACTGCGTCTCGGGGAACTCCGGGGCGAGGGCCGTCAGCGCCTCCGCCGTGCTGAATTCGAGGTCGATCACGACGTCGAACCCGGCCGTCCCCGCCTGCCGGAGGACGGCCTCGCCCTGGCTGACGATGTCCGGCGACTCGATCCGCTGCGCCTCGATGCCGAAGTCCTCCTCGGCGCGCGTCAGGCCCTCGTTGGCGAGGTCGTTGTAGCTCTGGTCGCCGAGCCCGCCCTGGGCGATGATCATCGCCGCGCGGATGTCCGATCCGTCGCCGCCGGCCATCGGGGAACCGGTGGCCGCCCCGTTGCCGCCCTCGCCCGGCGACGCGCCGGCATCGCCGTTCGCGCCACCGCCACCTCCGCCTCCGCCGGTGCATGCCGCGAGGGCGAGAACCGCGACCCCGAGCAGGGCCGCCGCCGGTCGGATCGGTCGCATCGGTCGCGTCGGTCGCATGGGTCTCGTCTCCTCCTTCGCGTTTCGGTGTTATGGCGCGCTCACCTGCGCGCCCGTCGTTCGAGCTGGACCACGTAGTCGTACTTGTCACCCAGATACACGGCGCGGACCCCCTCCACCAGCGCCCCCGACGTGTCGCGGGTCAGCCGCAGCACGCTCATCACGGGCGCGCGTGGCGACACCCCCAGCAGACGGGCCTCTCCCGGCCCGGCAGCACGGGCCACGAGGTGCTCCTCGGCTGCGTCGAGCCGATGGCCGTTCGCTTCGAGCGCCGAATAGAACGAGAAGCGGCCGTCCTCGCGCAGCCTCCGCTCGTTCAGGCCGATGTCGATCGCCACGTCTGCGGGCGTGCCGGTCACGTGGATCCCGATCGGCGCCTCGTTCGCCAGCCGAAGGCGCGCGAAGCGGACCACCGCGCTCGCGCCGAACAGGGCCGGCAGGTCGGGCTCGTCCTCGACGATGGGCCGCCGGGTCCGCTCGCCCGGCTCCAGCCGCTCGAACGCGAGGAGCCGGCTCGACGACCGAAGGCGCTGCTCGGCGAGGTGCTCGCTGAAGGACGTCAGCTCCGGGAGCGTTCGCGCCAGGCGCGGAAGGGCGACGTATGTGCCCTTTCCCTGGTGTCGCTCGACGCTCCCGTCGCGTTCGAGCAGCGCCAGCGTGTGCCGGATGGTGGCGCGGCTCACGGCGAAGGTCTCCTGCAGCTCCGTCTCGGACGGCAATGGATCGCCGGGCGAGAGGCCGCGTTCCGCGATGAGGGCGAGCACCCGATCGCGGATCTGCAGGTAGAGCGGGACGCCGCTCGTACGGCTGATGTCGGCACGTGCCACCATCGGGCGGCATTCTGCAGCCTGTACGGTCGTCCGTACAAGTGCCGGACGAGCGCGGCTCCTGCGCTGCCTGTCGGCTCTCGGCGGAAGCGCACGACCGCGCTAGCGCGTTTGGAGGCAGTGGCGCGCGGTCCAGTGGCGTGGTGTGCGGTCGGTTGTCCACAGGTTATCCACAACTTCGGGGATGGGGCGTGGATAACCGCGCGAGTATTTTTGAATTTCGTAGATAAGGCCGCTGGACGCGTGGCGCCGCGGGCCGATACGGTAGACGCGGCTCGACGGAAGAGTCGCTCGACCGGCCACCGGAGGTGGTCCCCGGACGAGACACTCGATTCGGCACTCGAGCGGGCACCCGACCCGTCCGCGGCAACGCGGCGGACGCGGGGCCAGCCACGGGACCGAACGCGGGATCTCGCACCGGACCATCCACCGGAGCAGGCACGGGAGCTACTCCGTCGGGCCATTTCTGTGGTCGGCGCACGTGGCGCCCGCGGCCGACAGTCCAGCAGAGCGCAGACCGGACCCGGTGGCGAGCTCCTCCCCCTGGCGGACATGCTTTCGATTTCCACCAGCCGCTCTCGGCCTGCCGCGACCGGACGGCACGAGCGACGGACCGCCTCCCCGTGCCGAGTGAGGCCGAACCTGATCCGCCGTCTTGGGCGGCTGTTCGGGGCGTCAGCGGTGCTGACCCTCGGCGCCTGTACCACCGCCCCTGCACCGCCGGGGACCGGCTCGCCGTCGGTCGCCGTCGAGCCGCTGCGCGCGGAGTTCGAGGTGAGGGGGCATGACGTCTGGGTCGAGTGCGAGGGGTCCGGCCAGCCGGTGATCCTGCTGGAAGCGGGGTTCGGCGGGTCGAACGATGTGTGGGCACCGATCGTGCGGCCGCTGTCGGACGCGACCCGCGTCTGTGCGTACGACCGCGTCGGCACCGGGTCCGCCGACCGCCCGACGGAGGAGCGGACGCTGCAGGATGTCGTCGATGACCTCGATGCGCTGCTGCGGGCGGCCGAGATCCCCCGCCCGGTCGTGCTCGTCGGTCACTCGTTCGGCGGGCTGACCGGAGCCGTATTCACAGCGCAGCATCCAGACGACGTCGCCGCGCTCGTCATGATCGACGCTGGGCACCCCGATGCCTTCGATCGCATTCGTGCCGTGCTGCCCGCACGCGAACGAGAGCTGTTCGACCGCGACATCCGCCGTCCGAATCCCGAGAGGATCGACCCCGAGCGGACCGCGGACGATGCGCGACCCTGGCTCGACCGGTTCCCGGCGGTCCCGCTGACGGTGATTGGGGCGGCGAGGCCGTGGACCGCCGACTGTGCTCCAAGCACGCCCGAAACCTGTGCCGCGGTTGACGCGGTGAATCTTGAGCTGCAACGGGACTACGCGGCGCTCACGCCCGACGCTCGCTTCGTGGAGGCCGACACCGGCCACTTCGTATGGCAGGACGACCCCGATCTCGTCATCGACGAGATCCTCGGCGCCCTCCGCCGCGCTAGGGCCGGGCCGCCGCCCGGCGGCGATGGGTGAAGAGGAGGACGAGCCCGGCAGCCGCGGCGACGGCGGCCCCGCCAAAGACGAGGACGCTCCCCCACCGGACCGCGACGGGATTGACGACGCCCGGCGCGAACGCCTGGAACGCCACGACCGAGCCGAACGCTGCGACCAGCGACATCGCGAGACCCAGCCCGAACGCCCACGGCTCGCGGCTGCGCATCCCGTCCGACACTTCCCCGGCGAGGACGCCGAAGACCACCAGCCCGGCGCACACCACACCGGTGAACACGAGCCAGTCGAGGTCGGTCGCGCCGCTGAACGCAAGCAGGGCGACGAGCCCGAACATCCCGATGCCACCCCGCATCCAGACCTTGGCGTAGCTCCGGAAGACGACCGCCGGGAGCGCGACAACGAGGTCGGGAACCGCCTCGGGCTCCTCCGACCGGGCGGCGACGGCTTCGCGCGTCCGAGAGCAG
>DATADA010000241.1:0-2695 GCA_036258775.1 Candidatus Limnocylindria bacterium
CGAGACGCTCGGCAACCATCCGAGCCTCGTGATCTGGACCATCATCAACGAGGACTGGGGCACCAGGCTGCGCTACGAGAAGCGCGACCGCGAGTGGCTGAAGCACACCTACCGCTGGATGAAGCGGCTGGATCCCACGCGGCTGGTCGTGGACAACTCGGCCTGCGAGACGACCGAGACGCCCAACTTCCACCTCGAGACCGATCTCGCCGACTTCCATGTCTACTTCGGCCCGGACAACTTCGTCCGCTGGCAGCACATGGTCCGCGACTATGCCCGCCGCCCGGCGTGGCTGTGGAGCCCGCACGGCGACGCCGAGCCCCGCGGCGACGAGCCGCTGGTGCTGAGCGAGTTCGGCGGCTGGGGCCTGCCCCGCCTCGACGGCATGCTGGACCACTACGGCTCGGAGCCGTGGTGGTTCGGGACGGGGCACGGGTACTACCGGCCGTCGGGCCTCCGCCGCCGGTTCGCACGGTACGGCCTCGATCGGCTCTGGACCGACATCGATCACCTCGCCACCGCCACCCAGTGGGGCCAGTTCCACAGCCTTCACCTGCAGATCGCCGAGATGCGCCAGCAGCGCTCGATCGCCGGCTACGTGGTCACCGAGCTGAGCGACGCCTACTGGGAGGCGAACGGCATGCTCGACGTGGCCCGCCGGCCGAAGGCCTATCACGCACGGCTCGGCGAGATCAACGCCCCGGACGTGGTCATGTTCCTTCCGGAGCACCACGACCTGTGGGGTGGCGACTGGCTGGCCGGCGAGCTGTTCGTGTCGTCGTACGCGGCCGAGCCCGCGCCGGAGGTGCGACGTGGGCGGGTCGACTGGCGCCTGCAGTGCGGCGGCGCGGCACGCGAGGGCAGCTTCGAGCTCGCCCGCTGGCCGCGGCACGACGTCGCCGCGCTGGGCCGCGTGGAGCTCCCCGTCCCCGAGGTCGACGGGCCGACCGACGCGTGCCTCGAGCTGCGTGCCTACGACGGCAGCGGCCGGCTGCGCGCCCGCAACGAGCTGCCCCTGGCGGTCCTGCCGCGCGGCGGGGTCGAGGGCCGGCCCGCGCTGGCCGTGTCGGTGCACGACCCGCTCGACATCTGGGGGATCGCGGAGCGGATGCGTCAGCTCGGCCACCGGCTCACTTCCCGCGCGGACGCCGAGATCGTCGTCGCCGGCCAGTTGACCGGCGACCTCGTCTCGTATGCGGAGCGCGGCGGGCGCGTCCTCGTGCTCGTCCGCTCGAGCAGTGCCGTGCCTCCGGAGCTCGAGCTGCGGCGGCGCATCACCCCGCACCTGCGGCGCCTCCCGCACGCCGGGTGGCCCGGACAGCGCAGCCCGTGGGAGGGAGACTGGGTGAGCAACTTCAACTGGATCCTGCCGGGGAGCTTCCCGGAGCTTCCGGATCGGGCGCCGCTCGACGTCGCGTATCGGCAGGTGGCGCCGGATCACGTCCTGCTCGGCTACGACCCGGTCCGGCACCGCGAGGAGGTCAGCGCCGGGATGTTCGTCGGCTGGGTGCATGAGCCCGCAGCCCTGCTCTGGTCGTTCACGCAGGGCGCGGGCTTGATCACGCTGACGACCTTCCGGCTCGCGCCGGAGTCCGGACCAGTCGCCTCGGCCATGCTCCAGTGCCTGCTCGAGCAGCTCGCCGCCGGCCGACCGGTGGCGGCGCCCTCGGCAGCCGCGAGGGCTCGATGAACGGTCGCTTCGGGTGGCGGGTGCCGATCGTGGGCGCCGTGCTCGCGATCTCGGCGGCGGCCTGCCAGGCGGACGGCGGCGGGGGCAGCCCGGCGGCGACGGGGACGCCCGCCGCCGAGACGTTCACCAACCCCGTGCTCGACCGGAACTTCCCCGACCCCGGCGTGCTCGCCCTCGACGGAACCTACTACGCCTATGCCACGAACGACGGCGCCGGCACGCACATCCAGGGCGCGACGTCGACCGACCTGGTCGAGTGGGAGTACCTCGGCGAGATGCTGACGACGCTACCGAGCTGGACCACGCAGGGCACGACCTGGGCGCCGGAGGTGATCGAGCTGGGCGGCCAGTACGTCATGCACTACACCGCCCGCGACCCCGCGCTGACCCGCCCGGACGGGCAGGGCAGCCAGTGCCTGGCGGTGGCGGTCGCAGCCGAGCCGCAGGGTCCGTTCACGCCGCACGGCGATGGGCCGTTCGCGTGCCAGCCGGAGCTCGGCGGCTCGATCGACTCGTTCCCGTTCGTCGACGAGGACGGGACGCCGTACCTGATCTGGAAGAACGACGGCAACTGCTGCGGCATGCCGACCCGGATGTGGGGGCAGGAGCTCGCACCGGACGGCCTGAGCCTGGTCGGCGAGCCGGTCGACCTCGGGATCAGCAATGACCAGGCCTGGGAGGGCGGGGTCATCGAGGCGCCGACCATCCTGCTGCGCGACGGGACCTACTACCTGTTCTACTCGGGGAATGCCTACAGCGGTCCGGACTATGCGGTCGGCTACGCCACGTCCGACGCGCTGCTGGGCCCGTACACCGACGCCGAGGAGAACCCGATCCTCGCGACGCCCGAGGAGCCGGCCGACACGAACGCCATCGGGCCGGGTCACCAGGCGATCGTGGAGGATCCCGACGGCGACCTGTGGATGCTCTATCACTCCTGGGACGTCGCCGGTGGCTTCACCGATCGGACGATGTGGATCGACGAGCTCGTCTTCGAGGACGGCA
>DATADA010000242.1:0-7356 GCA_036258775.1 Candidatus Limnocylindria bacterium
GTAGGGCGCCATCTGGAGGAACTGGCTGGCGACCGGGATGTTCAGGATCGACAGCCGGCTCTGGAGCGCATCGGCAAAGCCGAAGACGAGCGCCGCGAGGAAGCTGCCGATCGGCGCCCAGCCGCCGAAGATCATGGCCGCCAAGCCGATGAACCCGCGCCCGGCGGTCATCTCCTGCTCGAACCCGCCGGTCGAGCCGAGAGTGAAGTAGGCGCCGCCCAGCCCGGCCAGCATGCCGCCCAGGATGACATTGCGGTAGCGCACGAAATAGACGTTGATGCCGACGGTGTCGGCCGCCTTCGGGTGCTCTCCGACGGCGCGGACGCGCAGTCCCCAGCGCGTCCGGAACAGCATGACGTGGAGCACCGCGATCGCCGCAAACATGAGGTAGATGAAGACGTTGTTGTCGAGGACGATCGGGCCGAGCAGCGGAATGTCCTCGAGCAGCGGCAGGCTGACCGGCTGGAAGCGCTCGGGGTTGTTGAGGTCGGGATATGCGACCAGCACGCGCGTGGCGAGGAAGCTCGTGAGGCCGATTGCCAGGATGTTCAGCACCACGCCGGCGATGATCTGGTCGACCAGGTATCGGATCGCCAGCACGGCGAGGAGCGCCGCCAGCAGGCCGCCGGCGATGATGGCCGCGGCGAGGCCGACCCAGTGGTTCCCGGCGGCGCTCGAGACGACCGCGGAGACGAAGGCGCCGGTCAGGAGCATCCCCTCGATCGCAACGTTCACCACCCCGGCCCGCTCGCAGAGGATCCCTGACAGCGCGCCGAAGGTGATCGGCACGCTCCGCTGGAGCGTGCTCTGGAGGAGCCCGGCGAGGTTCATGGAGCCGCCGGCGGCAGCCCAGGTCAGGAAGGCGAAGACGAAGCCGATGACGACCACGGCCAGGATGAGCGCCCAGCGCGTCCCGAACCCCCGCGTCAGCTGCATGGCGCCGGCGAAGGCAGCCACACCGGCCAGGAGGTAGGCGGTCGGTGCGGAGGGCACGACCAGGTCCGGAAGCTGCACCCCGCCGCGCCCGAGGTTGAGACCGAAGGCGCTCTGAGCGCCCGCCTCCACCCGGGCAAAGACCACGACGATGACCGCCGCGAGCAGCAGGTACGAGACGCCGAGAACCTGCTCGCGGCGCAGCCCGCCGCGACGGGCCGGAGCGAGCGCGCCGGCGGTCGCCGTCACGCGCCCCATCCCTTCGTGAAGACCTCCGAGCCGATGCGCCTCTCGGCCCGGATCCGGAAGATGCCGCGCACCAGCGCCGGCGCGGCGATGAACATGATCACCAGCGCCTGGATGACGACGACGAGGTCGATCGGGATGCCGGTCGCCGCCTGCATCGGCGTGGCGCCGGCGCGCAGGCCCCCGAACAGGAGCGCGGCGAAGACGACGCCGAGCGGCCGGGAGCCGCCGAGCAGCGCGAGCGCGATGGCGTCGAAGCCCCAGCCGGGGGAGAAGCCGGGCGTGAGGGTGTGGTTCGAGCCGAGCATCTCCGAGGCGCCCGCCAGCCCGGCCAGGCCACCCGAGATGGCCAGGGCGAGGATCAGCGTGCCACCGATGCTCATGCCGGCGTAGCGGGCCGCGGCCGGGTTCAGGCCGACGGCGCGGAACTCGAAGCCCTTCGTGGAGCGGAAGAGGAGCCAGCTGACGAAGACCGCGGCGGCGATCGCGAGTGCCAGTCCCCAGTGCGTACGAAAGCCTTCGACGAAGCGCGGCAGCTCGGCGCTCTCGGCGACGAAGCGGCTGATCTGGTCGTCACGCCCCTCCCGCTGGTAGAAGGGCTGGTTGAGCAGCCAGTCGACGAAGCGATAGGCGACGTAGTTGAGCATGATCGTGACGATCACCTCGTGGGCGCCGGTGCGCGCCTTCAGGAGGCCGGGGATGAACCCCCACAGCGCGCCGCCGGCGATCCCCGCCAGCACCGCCACCGGCAGGTGGACGAACGCCGGCAGGCCGGTGAGCGCGAAGCCGGCGTACACGCTCGTCGCCGCGCCCATGTAGAGCTGGCCCTCCGCCCCGATGTTGAAGAGCCCGGCGCGGAAGCTGAGCGCGACGGCGAGTCCGGTGAGGATCAGCGGCGTGGCCTGCAGCAGCGTCTCGCTCCAGGCCCGCGGGCTGCCGACCGAGCCGCCGATCAGCCCGCCGTAGGCGGCGGCCACCGAGCCGATGCCGGCCGAGAGCGCCGCCACGGGGTCGCGTCCCACGTTCGCCAGGAAGCCCGGGTCGGAGAGGATGATGACCAGCGCCCCGATGACGAGCGCGGTCAGCATCGCCAGCGCCGGTACGACCAGCGAGCCGAGCGCGCCCCGTACCCTCGCGCCGAGGTCGGGCGGCCGGGCGCCGGCCTCGGCGGTGGGCGCCGCGGTGACGTCCGGCCGGCTCGTCATGCGCTTGCCGGGACCGCGGCCGCGACCTCCTCGGGCGTCAGCTCCTCCGGATGCGCGCCGCCCATCAGCAGGCCAAGGCGTTCTGGAGTGGCCTCCGACGGGTCGAGGACGTCGACGATCACCCCCTGGTACATCACCGCGATGCGGTCGCCGAGGGAGAGCACCTCCTCCAGCTCGGTGGAGACGATGAGCACGGCGGTGCCCTCGTCCCGCTTCTCGACGATGCGGCGATGGATGTACTCGATGCTCCCCACGTCAAGCCCGCGCGTCGGCTGCGCCGCGACCAGCAGCTTCAGCGGGCGGCTGAACTCGCGCGCGACGATCACCTTCTGCTGGTTGCCGCCGGACAGGTTGGCGACGTCGTTGAAGACCGACGGGGTGCGGATGTCGTACTCGCCCACCAGCTCGCGGCAGGTGGCCACGATCGCGTCCCGTTTCAGCGTCAAACCATCGGCGAACGGCCGCAGGTAATAGGAGTTCAGGATCAGGTTCTCGGCGCAGGTGAAGCCGGGGACGAGGCCCTCCTCCATCCGGTCCTCGGGGACGTGGGCCACGCCGGCGGCGAAGATGCGCCGGGGGTCGGGCCGGATCGCCTCGCCGGCGATGCGCACCTCGCCCGCCTCGAGCGGGCGCAGGCCGGTCACCGCCTCGACGAGCTCGGTCTGCCCGTTGCCCTGCACGCCGGCGATGGCGACGATCTCGCCCGCCCGCACCGTCAGGTCGAGGTCCCTGACTGCCACGTGGCCCCGGTCGTCGAGGACGCGCAGGCCGGAGATCTCGAGGACCGCTTCGGCGGGCTTCGGCTGCTCCTTGGCGACCTGGAGCTGCACCGGCCTGCCGACCATCATGCGCGCGAGGCTGCTTTCGTCGGACTCGGCAGGGGTGGTCGTGCCGACCACCCGGCCCCGGCGCAGGACCGTGATGCGGTCGGCGACCTCCTGCACCTCGTTGAGCTTGTGCGTTATGAAGATGATGCTCGTGCCGGCCTTCGCCAGCGAGCGCATCACGGCGAAGAGGTCCTCGATCTCCTGCGGGGTCAGGACGGCGGTCGGCTCGTCGAGGACGAGGATGTTCGAGCGGCGGTAGAGGGTCTTGATGATCTCGACGCGCTGGCGCACGCCGACCGGCAGATCCTCGACCCGAGCGTCGGGATCGACGCGCAGCCCGTGCCGGTCCGAGAGCTCGACGATGCGGCGGCGCGCATCGGCCTGGTGCAGGAGCCCGATCGGAGTGCGCACCGACTCGGTGCCGAGCATGACGTTCTCGGTCACCGTGAAGACGGGGATCAGCATGAAGTGCTGGTGGACCATGCCGATCCCGGCGGCGATCGCATCCCCAGGGTCCCGGAAGCTCACCGGCCGGTCGTCGAGCAGGATCTGACCGGCATCGGGCTGGTAGAGGCCGTAGAGCACGTTCATCAGCGTGCTCTTGCCGGCACCGTTCTCGCCGAGCAGCGCGTGGATCTCCCCGGGCCGCACCACGAGGTCTACTCCGTCGTTGGCGACCACCCCCGGGAAGCCCTTGGTGATCCCCCGCAGCTCGAGCTTCAAGCCGGATCCCTCCAGCACGCGCCGGAGAGCGAACGCGCGTCAGAGGCCCTTACGGCGTCTGCCAGTCGTCGGCCGTCACGTCGCCGGAGATGAGCGCCTCCTGCAGCTCCGTGATGCCGTCCTTCAGCTCCTGCGGCACCTCATCCTCGAACTGGTGGAACTCGGCGAGGCCGACGCCCTCGTTCTCGAGCGTGCCGACGTACAGGTTCTCCTCGAAGGCGCCGTCGACAGCGTCCTCGATCGAGGCGAAGACCGCGTTGTCGAGCCGCTTCAGGACGCTCGACAGCATGATGTTCTCGTACTCGGGGACGCTCACCGCCTGGTCGACGTCGACGCCGATGTAGAGCGCCTCCCCGGAATCCTGAACGGCCGCCATCGCGCCGAGGCCCACCGGTCCCGCGACCGGGAAGATGATGTCGGCCCCCTCCTGCATGAGCGCCTCGGCGGTCTGCCGGCCCTTGTCCTGGTCCTCGAAGTCCCCGGTGAACGTGCCGTCCTGCGCCTCTGCGTCCCAGCCGAGCACCGTCACGTCGGTGCCGTTCTGGTCGTTGTAGTAGTTCACCCCGGCGACGTAGCCGTTCATGAAGTCGGTCACCGGACCGATGTTGACGCCGCCGAAGGTACCGACCGTCCCGGTCTGGGTCATGCCTGCGGCGAGGTAGCCCGCCAGCATCGAGGCCGACTTCGTGTCGAAGACCAGCCCCTGCACGTTCTCGATGGGCGGGTCGTAGGCGAAGTCGACGATGCTGAACAGCTGGTCGGGGTTCGCCTCGGCCGCCGCCTGCGTCGCGTCTCCCAGCAGGAAGCCGACGGTGACGATGACGTCGCAGCCCTGGTCGATGAAGGTGTTGATGTTCCGCTCGTAGTCGGTCGCCGCGGTCGACTCGAGGAAGCGGATCCCGGTGCCGAGCCGCTGCTCGGCCAGCTCGAGCCCGTCGTACGAGTTCTGGTTGAAGCCCTTGTCGTCGATCCCGCCGACATCGCTCACCATGCAGGCGAGGAAGTCGATCGGCTCTGCCGCCGGGCTCCCGGTCGCTTCTCCGCCGGTCGCCGAAGGCCCGCTCTCGGTCGGGGTCGGGGCCTGGCCGCCTCCCTGGCATGCGGCCAGGACGACGAGCGTGGCCAGCGCGGCCGTCAGTACGGCCGCTCGGTGCTTCCGCATCTAGCTCTCTCCTCCGCAGCAAGGGTGCGATTCAGCCGCGCGGGGCGGCGCCTCCGCAGCGCTCCGGCGAGCCGGAGGGGCCTGAGCGCAGAACGCGCGGCATCATACCCCGGCTCCCCACCCGCCTCAATGGAATCGCACACCCGATACGGCGGCGTGGCCCCGGAGGTTCGACCCCGGCGGGCTCGGGCGCGGCCCGCCTATCATCGCCGCCCATGGACGCCCTGCCGGCGCGCGTCGAGCTGGTGATCTTCGACCTCGACGGCGTCGTCTACCGGGGCGACCATCCTGTGCCCGGCGCGGCCGAGCTGATCGCAAGGCTGCATCGGGCGGGCGTCGTGGTTCGCTTCGCCACGAACAACTCGATGTGGACCCGGCGCGACTACGCCGCGCGCCTGCGCGGCATGGGGATCGATGCCGAGCCGGGCGAGGTCGTCACGTCCGCCTCGGCGACGGCGGCGTGGCTCGCACGGGACGCGCCGGGCGTGGAGACGCTTCTCGCCGTGGGGGAGGATGGCCTGGTCCGCGAGATGGGGGAGGCAGGCTACCGGGTCACACCGGCGGCGGAGGCCGCCACTGATGGCGACGTCGACGTGCCGACGCGCGAGTGGGACGCGGTGGTCGCCGGTCTGGATCGCTCCTTCGAGTACCGGCGCCTGGCGCTGGCGGCGGGCGCGGTACGCGCCGGGTCGCGGTTCGTGGCGACGAACGCCGACCGGCGCTATCCGACCCCGCGGGGGTTCCTGCCGGGAGCGGGAAGCATCGTGGCGGCCATCGCCGCCGCCGCCGAGGTCGAGCCGGAGGTCATCGGCAAGCCCCAGCCGGGGATGTTCCTCGCGACGTGCGAGGAGGCCCGCGTGCCGTTGGGTGCCGCCCTGGTCGTCGGTGACAACCCCGACGCGGACATCGTCGCGGCGCGGCGGGCGGGGATCGCCTCGGTCCTCGTCCTGACCGGCGTCGCCAGCGCCGAGGCCGCCTCGCGGCTGGCCGGCGAGCGGCGGCCCGATGCCGTCGTGCCGGGCCCGGACGACGTGTGGGACCGGCTCGCGGACCGGCTCGCATGACCCGGTCTCACGCGCCCGCCGGCGCCGCCTCCTCGGCCCACGCGTTCCAGGCGCGGGCCGCCGAGTCGATCAGCGGGTCGAGGACGTGGCGGGGAGCGAAGCCGCGATGGAAGGCGTTGACCGCGATCGCGGCGAGGGTCGCCCTCGACAGCGACAGCGCAGCGGCGGTCCGCTCCATCTCGCGGCTCAGGCTGGTGCCGCTCACCGTGCGGTCGTCGGTGTTGAGGGTGACGCTCACGCCGGCGCGGTGGAGCGCGGCGAGCGGGTGCGCCTCGAGCGAGGGCACGATGCCAGCCTGGACGTTGCTGGTCGGGCACAGGTCGAGCGTCACGTCGGCGGCGCGGACCGCGGCGAGGACGGAGTCGTCGTCGATCGCCGTCACTCCGTGGGCGACGCGAGCGACTCCGAGCTCGAGCGCCTCCCGGACGCGCTCCGGCCCCGGCACTTCGCCGGCGTGGCAGGTCAGCGCCAGGCCCGCGCTCTCCGCCGCCCGGAACGCCGCCGCGTGCGGCGGCGCGGGGAAGAGCGCCTCCGGGCCCGCCAGGTCGAAACCGACGACGGGCGGGCCGAACTCGCCCGCGATCCGCGCCAGCTCCACGTTCGCCGCCGGCGGGTGCGACCGCATGGCGGTGACGATCAGTCCGACGAGCGGCGTGCGCTCGCCGAGCGTCCCGGCCGCCCGTGCGATGCCGGCCGCGACCGCCTCGATGACGTCGCCGACCTCGAGGCCGCGCTCGAGGTGCAGGCGCGGCGCCCAGCGAAGCTCGGCGTACCGGATCCGCTCGGCGGCCAGATCGGCGACGAGCTCGGCGGTGGAACGCCGAAGCGCGTCCGCGGTCTGCAGCAGGGCGATGGGCAGGTCGAAGAAGCTGAGCAGCTGGCCCTGGTCTGCGCACCGCTCCGGAGCGACCATCCGGCGCCGGGCCTCGTCGATGTCGAGAGCCATGCCGGACTCGGCCGCGAGCTCGAGCGCCGTATCGGGTCGGAGCGACCCGTCGAGGTGGAGGTGCAGCTCCGCCTTCGGGAGCGCGTGAATCTCCGCGCCGGGCTCCATCGCCGCATGATAGGGCGGCATCGCCCTCCCGCCCGCCGCGCGCCGGCCCTGCTGGCGATGGCCGCCCTGCTGCCGGGGATCGTCTTCGCGGCGCGCCCGGGGGAGCCGGCGCTCGCCGACCCGCCCGCGGCGGCGTCGCGCG
>DATADA010000243.1:0-7448 GCA_036258775.1 Candidatus Limnocylindria bacterium
GATGCGGCAGCGTCGCGAGCGCGACCCGTATCGCTCCCCGATGGCAGCCTACGAGGTCCACCTCGGCTCCTGGATGCGGCATCCCGACGGGAGGTGGCTCGGCTACCGCGAGGCGGGCGAGCGCCTCGCCGAGCACTGCCGCCGCTACGGCTTCACGCACGTCGAATTCATGCCGCTCGCCGAGCACCCGTTCGACGGGTCCTGGGGCTACCAGGTGACCGGCTACTACGCGCCCACCGCGCGCTTCGGCACCCCCGACGACCTGCGGGGCATGGTCGACGCGCTCCATCGGGCCGGGATCGGCGTCATCGTCGATTGGGTGCCGGCCCACTTTCCCAGCGACGAGCACGCGCTGCGGCTGTTCGACGGGACGGCGCTCTACGAGCACGAGGATCCGCGGCAGGGCCTCCACCCCGACTGGGGAACGCTCATCTTCAACTTCGGCCGCCCCGAGGTCCGCAACTTCCTGGTCGCCAACGCGCTCTACTGGCTGGAGGAGTTCCACGTCGACGGGCTGCGGGTCGACGCGGTCGCCTCGATGCTCTACCTCGACTACTCCCGGCGCGCCGGGGAGTGGGTCGCAAACCGCTTCGGCGGACGCGAGAACCTCGAGGCGGTCGACTTCCTTCGGGAGGTGAACGAGCGCTGCTACGCCCGCTTCCCGGGGATCGTGACGATCGCCGAGGAGTCGACGGCGTTCGGCGGCGTGTCGCGCCCGGTCTACCTGGGCGGACTCGGCTTCGGCTTCAAGTGGGACATGGGCTGGATGCACGACACGCTCGACTACTTCCGCCGCGACCCGATCCACCGGCGCTACCACCACGACCGGCTCACCTTCCGCGGGCTCTACCTGTCGTCGGAGCAGTACGTGCTGCCCCTCTCCCACGACGAGGTGGTGCACGGCAAGGGCTCCCTGCTGGGCAAGATGCCCGGCGACGAGTGGCGCCGCTTCGCGAACCTGCGGACGCTGCTCGCGGACATGTACGCGCAGCCGGGCAAGAAGCTGCTCTTCATGGGCGCCGAGCTGGCCCCCGAGCAGGAGTGGAACCACGACACGGCGCTGCCGTGGCATCTCGCCGCGGAGCCGATGCGGGCCGCCTTCGGCCGCTTCGTGGAGGATCTCGGCCGCCTGTACCGCTCCTCGCCGGCGCTGTGGGCCGGCGACCACGAGCCCGACGGCTTCGCCTGGATCGACGCGAGCGACGCCGACACGAGCGTCATCTCGTGGCTGCGCCGCGTCCCGGGCTCGGCGGCGCCGCGCGACGTCATCGCGGTCGTCCTCAACCTGACGCCGGTCGTGCGCTATGACTACCGGCTCGGCCTCCCCTTCGCCGGCCGCTGGGAAGAGGTGCTCAACTCGGATGCGGCGATCTACGGCGGCTCCGACGTCGGCAACCTCGGCGCCGTCGACGCCCAGGACAGCCCGCGGCACGGCCTCTCCGCCTCCGCCTCGCTGACCCTGCCACCGCTCGCCGCCGTCTTCCTGCGCCCGGCCGCCCGCTGACGCCCGGCCGTCGGCCCCTTGCGGCCTGCGCCGGCGCCGCAATCGTCATCCGTCGCCGTGGCCGACGCTAACGCAGCGACACGACTCCCAGTACTGACTTGACCTCCACGACGAGCAGCGTCCCGGTCTCCGGATGGAATGCGAGAAGGTCGAAGCTGCCGCTCTCCCCCGTATACGCTGAACGTCACCTCGGGCTCAACCAGCCAGCCCCGCCGCTCGAGCTGCGCCTTCCAGGCGTTGGTCAGCGCGGCGTGGTCGGCGTCGAGCAGGCGATCGCGCTCTGGGCCGCGCCACCGAGGTTCGAGCTCCAGCCGGATGTCGAGCGCGGCGAGCACCCGTCGCGCGGCGCGCAGTGTGGCTCGTCGAACGTCCCGTGCTCGGTGTCGCTCGCCAGCGCCCGACTCAGGCCGGCGCGCCGGCTGACGTCCTCCAGTCGCCATCCCCGCCGATGGCGCACGGCGCGCACGACCGACCGCTCCGACCTGCTCGTCACGCACGCGCTGAGCATCGCCGACCGCCGCTCACGCGCCTATTACCCGCCCCTTACCCGGCCCGGCATACCGGCGGCTTACCCGAAAACGAAGACGAGGACGCTGCGGGCATCGCAGCGACGCGTGGACCCCGCAGCGAGGCGGGGAGACGCCGATGGTGCCTCCGGCTCAACCGTGCCGGCGGCCGTGTCGACGACGAGCTGCCAGCCGCGGGCCGGCGATCCATCGGGCAGCGCGGGGAGCACGAGGTCGATCGGCCAATCGGCCGCGTGGAGGACCGCAAGCAGCGCTCGCCGACGGTCGGGCTCGGCCAGGCGCAGGACGAGGGTCCGGAGCTCGGGATCGTGCCAGCCGGCCTGGTCGAGCTCGGCGCCGTCGGCCGCGAACCAGGCGGCGTGCGCCGGATCCAGAAAGGCGCTCTGGCGGAGGAGCGGCTCCCGGACGCGCAGCGCGGTGAGGCGGCGCACGTGCTCGACGAGCGCGCGCTCCTCGCCGTCGACGGACAGCGCCGACCAGTCCAGCCAGCTGACCGGGTTGTCCTGGCAGTAGGCGTTGTTGTTGCCGCCCTGTGTGCGTCCCAGCTCGTCGCCGGCGAGCAGCATCGGCACACCCTGGGAGAGGAGGAGGGTCGCCAGCAGAGCGCGCATCTGGCGCCAGCGGGCAGCCACGACTGCAGGGTCGGAGGTCGGACCCTCGACGCCGAAGTTGCGGCTCCAGTTGACGTCCGAGCCGTCGAGATTCGCTTCGCCGTTGGCCTGGTTGTGCTTGCGCTCGTAGCTGACCAGGTCGCGCAGCGTGAAGCCGTCGTGCGAGGTGACGAAGCTGATCGATGCGGTCGGGCCGCGGTCGCCGCCGAAGCGATCGGCGGAGCCGGCGAGACGCGTCGCGGCCTCGGACGCGGTGCCCGGCAGGCCGAGCCAGAAGCGCCGCACGCCGTCGCGATAGTCGTCGTTCCACTCGCGCCACGGGGTGCCGAAGCGGCCGAGCTGGTGGCCGCCCGGCCCGATGTCCCATGGCTCGGCGATGAGCTTGAGGCGGCCGAGGAGCGGGTCGCCGCGGATGGCGGCGAGGAGCGGGGCGTCCGGGGAGAAGGCGCCATCCGGATCGGTTCGGCCCAGCACGGTGGCGAGGTCGAAGCGGAAGCCGTCGACTCGGAAGGCCCCCGCCCAGTGGCGCAGCGCGTCCAGGACGAGGCGCATCCCCGGCTCGCGGTTGACCGCCAGCGTGTTGCCCGTGCCCGCGTCGTTGCGGTAGCGGCGCGGATCGGCGGGGTCGAGGCGGTAGTAAGCGGCGTTGTCGATGCCCCGCAGGCTCACCGTCGGGCCGCGCTCGTCCGACTCGCCGGTGTGATTGAAGACGACGTCGCAGATGACCTCGATCCCCTCCGCGTGGAGCGCCGCGACCATCTCGCGGAACTCCGCCGCGGGCTCGTCGGTGGCGGCGAGGCGGGGATCGGGCGCGAAGAAGGCGATCGGGTTGTAGCCCCAGTAGTCGCTCAGCCCGTGGGCGGCGAGGCGACGCAGGGTGAGGCGCTGCGCGACCGGCAGGAGCTCGACGGCGGTGATGCCGAGACGCCGCAGATGGTCGATGACCACCGGCTGGGCGAGCCCGGCGAAGGTGCCGCGCAGCTCGGGCGGCACGCCGGGATGGAGCGCCGTGAAACCCTTGACGTGGAGCTCGTAGAGCACGGACCGATCCCAGGCGGTGCGCGGCCGCTCGCCCTCGCCGGCCTCCGGAGCGTCCGCCGCCGTCCCGGGGGTCACCACGCACTTCGGGAGGTCGGCGGCCGAGTCGGCCGGATCGGGACGGTCGTCGCCCCCGCCGAAGAGCGGGCCCGGATACAGGCTCTCGGCGGTGCCGATCTCGCCCTCGATGCGCCGCGCGTAGGGGTCGAGCAGGAGCTTGGCGGGGTTGAAGCGGTGCCCGCGGGCGGGGTCCCACGGCCCGTGGACGCGAAGGCCGTAGCGCTGGCCGGGGCCGACGCCCGGGACGAGCGCGTGCCACACGTCGCCGTCGCGCGTCAGCGGGAGGCGCGACTCACCGCCGGCGGGGTGGAAGAGGCACAGCTCGATCCCCGTGGCGTGGTGGCTCCAGACAGCGAAGTTCGTGCCGTCCGGACCGGGGGTGGCGCCGAGCGGCTCCGGGCTCCCGGCCGCGCTCCTCACGCCGCCGCGGAAGGCGGCTCGCTGACGAGGCGCCCGTCGCGGAGCTCGAGGACGCGATCGGCGAGCTCGAGCAGGAGCGGGTCGTGCGTGGCCACGATCGCCGTCACGGCCTCGCTGCGGACGATGGAGCGAATGAGAGCCATGATGGACTGGCCGGTCTGCGAGTCGAGCTGACCGGTCGGCTCGTCGGCCAGCAGCAGGCGCGGTCGGTTGGCGAGCGCACGTGCGATGGCGACCCGCTGCTGCTCGCCGCCGGACAGCTCGGCCGGTCGGTGGGCGGCGCGGTCGGCCAGCCCGACCAGCTCGAGGAGGTGAGCGACACGCGCCTCGCGCTCGCGCGGCTCCGCTGCGACCAGCCGCAGCGGCACCTCCACGTTTTCCGCCGCCGACAGGATCGGCAGCAGCCCGAAGGACTGGAAGATGAACGCCACCGTCCGGCGCCGGAAGTCGACGAGCTGCTCCTCGCGCATGGCCGAGACCTCGCGCTCGGCCACCGTCACCCGTCCGCCGCTGGGCCGGTCGAGGCCGCCGACCAGGTTCAGGAGGGTCGTCTTGCCCGATCCGGAGCGGCCGCGCAGCGCGAGCAGCTCGCCGCGCGACACCTCGAACGTGACGCCGCGCAGGGCGTGGACGACGCCGCCGGGCGAGCGATAGTCGCGCCGCAGGTCGCTGACGGCCACCATCGGTCCGCCCGGTGAGCCCGCTGCGCCGCGCGCAAACCGCTCGCTCACGGTTGCTCCTCCCGACCCGACGCCGCGGATGCGCCCGGCCCGGTCCGTGCACCCATTCCGCGGTGATCGGGCCAGACGCCGATGTGATCGGTCTCCAGCCGGAGCCGCACCCGCTGCTCGAGGGCGAGCGCCTCGACGTGGGCGCGCGGCAGCTGGAGGCGCCCGGCCCGATCGAGCACGGCGAACTCCTCGGCGACGACCTCGTGCTCGCCGTCGCCCGAGCGAAGCGTGCGGCGCAGCGTCTCGGTGCTCGTCCGTCCGTCGCGGATGGCGACCGTGCGCCCCACCTGCTCGGAGACGAGCGGATCGTGGGTGACCACCACCACCGTCGTGCCGAGCTCCGCGCTGGCACGACGAAGCAGCTCGAAGATCTCCACCGAGGTGTCGCTGTCGAGCTCGCCCGTCGGCTCGTCGGCGAGGACGACGGCGGGCCGGTTGGCGAGCGCCACGGCGATCGCCGTCCGCTGCTGCTCGCCGCCCGACAGCCGATCCGGGCGGTGGGACAGGCGCTCGCGGAGGCCGACGAGCTCGAGCAGCTCGGACGCCCTTCGCCGGCGCTCAGAGCCGCGCACGCCGTCGAGGACCATCGGCAGCTCGACGTTCTCGAGCGCCGATAGGTATGGGAGCAGGTTGCGTGCGGTCTGCTGCCAGACGAAGCCGATGACCCGGCGGCGATATCGGGTCCGCTCGCGGCCACTCATCTGGGCGAGGTCGTGCCCGGCCACGACCGCACGTCCGGCCGACGGCACGTCGAGCCCGCCCAGGATGTTGAGGAGCGTCGACTTGCCGCTCCCCGAGGCGCCCACCAGCGCCACCAGCTCGCCGGGATCGACGAGCAGGTCGAGCCCCTGGAGCGCGACCGCCTCGAGCTCGCCGACCTTGTAGATCTTCACGAGGTTGTCGCACACGATCTGCGCCCCCTCGCCGTAGCGCGGGCGACGGCCGCCCGCCGGCGGCGCCGGGGCGGGAGCGGGCAGGTCGACGATCTCCTCAGCGCGCATCGTCATCGATTCGTCTCCTATGGTGCGGCATCGCTCGCTGCCGGCGTCATTCGAGATCGGCGCGACGGAGCGCGCGGGCGAGATCGGCGCGCCGGGCCAGCCACGCGGCAGCGGCGAGCGCGAGGACGGCCGCGCCGAGCACCGCCCCCTGCACGACCGCGACGCGGGGCCAGTCGACGCGGATGGCGAGCGGTACCGCCCCGCCGGTGAAGGCATCGAAATTCAGGACCGGCAGGCAGACGAGCGCGACCGCCGCCCCGAGCGCCGTTCCTGCCGCCAGCGAGACGACGAGTACCGGGGCGTGCTCGACCGCGCTCAGCCAGCGAACCTGGCCGCCGGAGACGCCGAGCGTGCGCAAGCTGGCGACGTCGCGCGCGCGGGCGGATGCGTCGAGCACGGCCGCGGCCACGACGGCCAGCGCCGCGTAGAGGGCGCAGATGCCGACCGCTGCCGCGAAGCCGTATCCCACGGCCGCGACCAGCGGCGCGTCCCGGAGGGCGGCGTACCGCTCCGCCTGCGACGCGAGGCGAGCCACGGGCGCCTCGGCGTCGACCCAGCCGCGCAGGGCGGCGAGAGCGTCCTCGTGCGCGCGCAGGTAGGCAGTGGTCGGCCGATACGGCTCCTCGGGATGCGCGCCCCGCAGCAGGCCGAGGTCGATCGCGAGCCACGCCGCGTCCGGGAGGCCGCCGAGCCGGTCTCGGCGCGCCACGACCTCGAGCGCCAGCTCCCGGCCGCCGGTCGTGACGAGGATCCGCTCGCCGGTGCGGAGCTCGGCGCCCGTCGACGCCACGGCCGGCAGCGGGCGCTCTGCGCTTCCCGCGGGAGCGGCGCCGGCCGGCGCGCTCGCGAGCGTGGCGGGCAGCTGGCCGGCCAGCGGGGAGCCGGCGTTGACGCGCGCCAGCGCGGCGACGTCGACGGCATGAAGCAGGATCGGTCGATCGCCACCGCCCTCGCCGAGCGTCGCCCGCGGATCGGTGTACGCCTCAGCGGCCGCCTCGACGCGCGGCGCGCGCGACACGTCGGCCGAGCCGAGGTCGAGCCCGGGTGGCGCGCTGACGCGGTACGGGGCGCCGACCTCCTGCCACGCGGAGAGGCGCTGCGCGCGATCGATCGCATCGGCCACCAGCAGCGAGAAGGTCGCGACCGAGGCGGTGACGAGCAGGACGATGAGGAGCCAGCGGCCCGCCGCCGGCTGGCGGCCGGCGCGCCGCAGGGCGAGAGCGGGCACCAGCGCCCGCCGCAGGCCGGCCAGCTCAGCGAGGAGACGGACGGGGTACGGGTACAGACGGGCGGTCGCCACGCCGGCCGCGAGCCCCAGGAGGAGGGGCACGGCCGCCAGCAGCGGGTCGGCCCCGAATCCGCCTGCGTCGGGTCCGGCGGCGGTCAGCCCGCGGCTGCGAATGAGGTGGACCCCACCCAGCGCAAGCCCGACGAGCGTCGCCTCGAGCACGAGGCGCCGCGCGGACGGCCGCAGCGCGGCCAGCTCCGGGCGCCGGCCCGGACGAGGGGCGGCCCGCAGCACCGGGACGGTGGCCGCCGCGAGGAGCACGACGACG
>DATADA010000244.1:0-9435 GCA_036258775.1 Candidatus Limnocylindria bacterium
TGACCGGCAACGAGCGCTTCGCGCGCGACGCCTGGCGGCGGTTCATCGCGATGTTCGGCCGCATCGTCCTCGACATCCCGGCGGCCGAGTTCGACGAGCCGCTCGAGCAGCTCAAGGCCGAGCGCGGCGCCAGGCTCGACACCGACCTTTCGGCCGAGGATCTCGCCGGGCTCGCCGAGCGCTACCGCGAGATCGTCCGCGAACGCACCGGCCGCGACTTCCCGACCGACCCGTACGAGCAGCTGGAGCTGGCGGTGCGCGCCGTCTTCGACAGCTGGTTCGGGAAGCGCGCCCACGACTATCGCGAGTACAACAGGATCCCGCACGACCTCGGCACCGCGGTGAACGTGGTGGCCATGGTGTTCGGGAACATGGGCGACGACTCCGGGACGGGGGTGGCGTTCACCCGCGACCCGAACACCGGGGCGCGCGAGATCTACGGCGAGTACCTCGTCAACGCGCAGGGCGAGGATGTCGTCGCCGGCGTCCGGACGCCCGAGCCGATCAGCCAGATGCGCGAGAAGCTGCCCGAGGTCTACCGCCAGTTCGAGGAGATCGCGCAGCGGCTCGAGCGCCACTACCGCGACGTGCAGGACCTCGAGTTCACGATCGAGCGCGGCAAGCTCTACATGCTCCAGACGCGTTCCGCCAAGCGGACCGCGCCGGCGGCGGTGAAGATCGCGGTCGACATGGTGAACGAGGGGATCCTGAGCCGAGAGGACGCGATCAACCGCGTCGAGCCGTCGCAGATCGTCCAGCTCCTCCTGCCGCGGTTCGACGAGCGGGCCAAGGCGCAGGCGCAGGACCGCTTCCTGGCGAAGGGCCTCAACGCCTCGCCCGGCGCGGCCACCGGCAGGGCCATCTTCGACCCCGACCGGGCGGTCGAGGCCCGCGACGCGGGGGATCCGGTGATCCTCGTGCGGATCGAGACGTCCCCCGACGACGTCCACGGCATGCTCGCGGCCAGGGGCGTCCTCACCGCGCGCGGCGGCGCCACCTCGCACGCCGCGGTGGTTGCCCGCTCGCTCGGTCTGCCGTGCGTGGCCGGTGCCGAGTCGCTGCGGATCGACTACCGGGCGCGGACCATGCGCGCCGGTGAGGTGACCGTCAACGAGGGCGACATGATCAGCATCGACGGCACGACCGGCGAGATCTACGCCGGCGAGCTGCCGACGATCGAGGCGCGCTTCGAGGACGAGCACGACCTCGCCACGCTCCTCTCGTGGGCCGACGACGCGCGCCGCATGCAGGTCTGGGCGAACGCCGACTACCCGCGTGACGCGGAGCGGGCGCGCGCCTTCGGCGCGCAGGGGATCGGCCTGTGCCGGACCGAGCACATGTTCTTCGAGGAGGACCGGCTCCCGACCGTGCGGCGCATGATCCTGTCCGCCAATGCCGCCACCTCGGCCAAGGGCCGGCGCGACGCCGGGCAGGAGATCGGGGCCGATGACGCCGAGGCGATCGCCACGTTCGACGCCGCCCTCGCCGAGCTCGAGCGCGTCCAGACCGATGACTTCGCCGGCCTCTTCCGCGCGATGGACGGCCTGCCGGTCGTGGTCCGGCTCATCGATCCGCCGCTGCACGAGTTCCTGCCGAGCCACGACGAGCTGGTCGAGCGGGTCACCCGCCTCCGCACCCTGCGCGACGACGGCAGGGAGATCGACGACGCCGAGCTCAGGGAGGCCGAGGAGCTGCTCCACGCGGTCGAGTCGATGCGGGAGCAGAACCCGATGCTCGGCCTGCGTGGCTGCCGTCTGGGTCTGATGATCCCCGACATCGTGAAGATGCAGACGCGGGCGATCCTGGCCGGGGCGGCGCGGGTGGCGGCCGAGGGCAAGACCCCACTGCCGGAGATCATGATCCCGCTCGTCGGCCACGTGAACGAGCTGCGCGATACGCGCGAGATCCTCGAGGCCGAGGTCGCCCGCATAGTGGAGGACGCCGGCCAGCAGGTGGATTACAAGTTCGGGACGATGATCGAGGTGCCGCGTGGCGCGCTGACCGCCGACGAGATCGCCGAGTATGCGGAGTTCTTCAGCTTCGGCACGAACGACCTCACGCAGATGACCTACGGCTATTCGCGCGACGACGCAGAGGGCAAGTTCCTCATGCAGTACGTCGAGAAGAAGGTACTGCCCGAGAACCCGTTCCAGGTCCTCGACCGCGACGGCGTCGGGCAGCTCGTTCGCACCGGGGTGGAGAAGGGGCGGGCGACGAAGCCGGACCTCAAGATCGGGATCTGCGGCGAGCACGGCGGCGACCCCAACAGCATCGCCTTCTGCCACGAGGTCGGGCTCAACTACGTGAGCTGCTCGCCGTTCCGCGTCCCGGTGGCGCGGCTCGCGGCGGCACAGGCCTCCCTGGCCTCCGGGGAGACACGCGACAGGTAGCCCGCGGGCGCTGTTACCGGGGGCCATCCACCGCGGAATGAATCCGGGGCCGGGCGCCGGCCCGGCCCCCGCGGTCGTGCACGGGCCCGCCAGAGGCATGCCGACCGGGCGGGGTATTGACAAGGTGGTAGAATAAGGGTCCCCCTATTGACAATCCCCTTGACACGTAGGTAGAGAGGCACAGCCGCACCATCGGCATGTCCGCGGGCATCCCAGCTGAGATCAAAGCCCGGCTTCCCGTCGTGGAGATCGTCGGCGAGACGGTCACCCTGAAGCGGGCCGGCGCCGCCTACAAGGGCCTCTGCCCGTTCCACGCGGAGAAGACGCCGTCGTTCGTCGTGACGCCCGGCCGCGAGAGCTGGCACTGCTTCGGGTGCGGGGAGGGGGGCGACATCTTCAGTTTCGTCATGCGGCGCGACGGCGTCGACTTCCGAGAGGCGCTGACCCGGCTGGCCGACCGTGCCGGCGTCGAGCTCAGCGAGCGGAGCGCGGCCGAGGATCGCCGCCGTCGACGGCTGCGGGAGGCGATGGCCGCTGCGGTGGGGTGGTACCGGGACGTCCTCGTCCGCGCTCCACAGGCCGAACGCGCGCGGGGCTACCTGGCCGAGCGCGGGCTGACCGCCGAGACGCTGGAGCGATTTGGCATCGGCTACGCGCCGAACACGTGGGATGCGCTGACCCGGCGTCTGCGGGCGCGCGGGTTCGAAGACGACGAGCTGGTGACCGCCGGCCTCGCGACGCGGGGGAGCCGCGGCGCATACGACCGGTTCCGCGGGCGCATCATCTTCCCCATCCGCGACGCGGCGGGCGGGCCGATCGGGCTGGGTGGCCGGATCCTGCCCGGCGCCGACGGGCCGAAGTACCTCAACACGCCGGCGACGCCGCTCTTCGACAAGAGCCGGGTCCTGTTCGGGCTCGACCTGGCGGCGGCCGAGATTCGGCGCGAGGGCCTCGCCGTCATCGTCGAGGGCTACACCGATGTCATGGCGGCGCACCAGGCCGGTTTTCGCAACGTCGTGGCGTCGCTCGGGACGGCGCTGACGCGCGGACAGGTCGAGCTCGCCAACCGGTACGCGGAGGGGATCGCGCTGGCGTACGACGTCGACCTGGCCGGCGAGGCCGCGACGCGACGCGGGCTGCTCGAGGAGCTGGGCCCGGACACCGCGGTCAGCAAGGTCCGCGTGGTCCGCGTCCCGGCCGGCAAGGATCCCGACGAGCTCATCCGGACCGATCCCGACGCATGGCGTCGGGCCGTGGCCGAGGCGAAGCCGGTGATCGACTACTTCATGGAACGCGCGGCGAGCGAAGGCGACACGCGCACCGCGGCGGGCCTGCGTGACGTCGCCGAGCGGGTGCTGGACGTGCTGCGCCGGGTGCCGAACGCCACCGAGCGCGACGCGTTCGTCCCCGCCCTGACCCGTCTGACGGGGCTCGACGAGCGGCTGCTGCGCGAGGGTCTGCGCCGGCCGGCGGGAGGGGTGCGGCCGGCGCCGTCACCCGGGCCGGGAGCGCTCGTCGAGGGGCAGGCGCGACCACCGACCGAGATGGCGAGCCGTCTCGAAATGGAGGCCCTCGCGCTGCTCCTCCGCCATCCCCGGGCAGCGGCGGGCGTGCTCGACGCGGAGCGGCTGCCGTTCCGTGGCGCGACGGCCGCCGCCCTGGCCCGTGCCGCCCTCGGGGTCGACGGATCGGCGCCGGGAGCTCCGGAGCGCGGCCGGGACGGCGACGCGATCGAGGGTCTGCTGGCGAGGCTCGATGCGGCGACCGCGGAGCTGGCGCGCGCCGTGCTGGCCTTCGCGGACGATCCGCCGCTCGACCCGGCGACGGCGCGCGAGGCGATGCGCACGTGCGTGGTGCGGCTGAGAGGGGAGCGGCTGCGCGAACGGGTGGCGGATGCGAGCGCGCTGCTGCGCGACGCGGAGCGCGAGGGAAACCGCGATGACGTCGAACGAATCAAGCAGGAGATCAATCGGCTCCGTGCCGAACGGGCCGAGATGGACAGAGCGATGACCGAGCCGGCGACCGCCGGCGAGAGGAGGTAAGGGTGGCGACGACACGAAAATCGGCTGCGAGGCCGGTCGCGGAGGACGGCTCGGCGACGCCTGAGCAGCAGGCGAGCGTCGACAACCTCCTCGCGCGCGGGCGCGAGGAGGGGTTCATCACGCACGACCAGATCCTCGAGGTCGTGCCGCACCCCGAGCAGCAGATGGGGCAGGTCGAGGAGCTCTACGCGGCCGCCGAGGAGCAGGGCGTCGAGGTCCTGGACGCCGACAACCAGCCGACGCTGCTCACCGTTCCGGAGGAGGAGGCCGCGCCGATCCCGACGGTGCCGGCGCCGACCGTGCCGGCCGCGGCGGCCGCGCCGGAGGCTGAGGAGGATCTCGAGGCCCTGGCCGCCGACCTCATCGGGATCGACGACCCGGTCCGGATGTACCTCAAGGAGATCGGCAAGGTCGCGCTGCTGACCGCCGAGGAGGAGGTCGTCCTGGCCAAGGCGATCGAGCTCGGCGAGCTGATGGTCGAGGACCCGGCTCGCGCGCTTGTCGACCTGTTTACCTGGGTCACCCTCGGCACGGAGCCGAAGGCGCGGGCGATGGCCAGCATGCGGGCGTTCGACCTCCCGCGCGAGTCGCCCAAGGTGACGATCGATGCTGTCAACTGGTGGGTGCGGCAGGGCCGGCCGATCGACCCGCCCCCGATCAAGTTCGCCAAGGCCCGCCGTTCCCCGGACCTCGACGACGAGGCCCGCAACCGCATCATGCAGGCCGAGGCGATCCTCAAGCTCGTCGCCGAGGATCCGGCCGAGGGGCTCAAGCAGGCGGTCCTGTTCGGGCACATGTACCGCTTCAAGGCGCTGAGCCACGCCGGATCGCAGGAGCTCTACGAGCTCGAGCGCTGGGCGCGCGAGACGGCGCAGGAGATCGTCCGCGAGTACATCGAGGCCGGCAACGACGCCGACTACCTGCGCAGCCTCGGCTACGACCCCTCGATCCCGCCCGAGGTGCCGCTCGAGAAGCGCAGCGGCCGCCTGGTGGAGCAGAGCGGCGACGCCCGCAAGCGCCTGACGGAGGCGAACCTGCGGCTCGTGGTGAGCATCGCCAAGAAGTACATCGGGCGCGGCATGAGCTTCCTGGACCTGATCCAGGAGGGGAACATCGGCCTGATCCGGGCGGTGGAGAAGTTCGACTACGAGAAGGGCTTCAAGTTCAGCACGTACGCCACCTGGTGGATCCGGCAGGCGATCACCCGCGCCATCGCCGACCAGGCGCGCACCATCCGGATCCCGGTCCACATGGTCGAGACCATCAACCGCCTGATCCGGGTCAGCCGCACCCTGCTCCAAGAGCTCGGCCGCGAGCCGACGGTCGAGGAGATCGCGCGGCGCATGAGCCGCGACGAGATCGTGCGCGAGCTGCGCGACAAGCTCCAGCGCGAGCCGTCCGACGCCGAGGTCGACGAGCGCGAGGATGCCGGGCCGCAGACGGTCAGCCCCGAGAAGGTCCGCGAGATCATGAAGGTCAGCCAGGAGCCGGTGAGCCTCGAGACGCCGATCGGCGAGGAGGAGGACAGCCACCTCGGCGACTTCATCCCCGATCTCGCCACGGTGGCGCCCGCCGACGCCGCCAGCGCACAGCTGCTCAAGGAGCAGGTCGAGGGCGTGCTCGACTCGCTGACGCCCAGGGAGCGCCGGGTGCTCCAGCTGCGCTTCGGCCTCGAGGACGGCCGCTCGCGTACGCTCGAGGAGGTCGGCCGCGACTTCAACGTGACCCGCGAACGGATCCGCCAGATCGAGGCCAAGGCGCTCCGCAAACTGCGTCACCCGAGCCGCAGCCGGAAGCTGAAGGACTACCTGGAGTAGGTCTGCGGCCGCCGGTCGTCAGACGATGGAGTTCGGCGAAGTCGTCCGCCGCCGGCGGATGGTGCGCCACTTCGCGCCGGAGCCGATCGAGCGCGCCGTGCTGGAGCGGATCGCGGCGGCCGCGCAGCGCGCGCCATCGGCCGGCTTCAGCCAGGGGCAGCGCGTGGTGATCGTGACCGATCCCGCTCGCCGCCGCCGGCTCGCCGAGCTCGTCGGCGAGGGGTACTACACCGCGGAGGGGTTCGACCCGTGGATCAGCCAGGCGCCGGCGCTCTTCGTGCCGTGCGTGAGCGCGAAGATCTACGTCGACCGCTACAACGAGCCCGACAAGCGAGACCCATCGCTCCCGCCCGGCACGGAGGCGGAGTGGGAGGTCCCGTACTGGTGGGTCGACGTCGGCTGCACGATGCTGCTCATCGAGCTGGCCGCCATCGACGAGGGCCTGGCCGCCGGCTTCGCCGGTGGTGACTTCGACGCGATCCGTGCGGATCTCGGCATGCCGGAGCACTACATGCCGATCGGCGTGATGCCGGTCGGCAGGCCGCTGCCCGACAAGCGGTCGCCTTCGCTGAAGCGAGGCCGCGTCCCCTTCGAGGAGTTTGCGCGCTGGGAGGAGTGGTAGCCCGACCGGGGAGCGGCCGGCCGCTGATCGGGCTCAGCCGGCCACGGCGGCCGGGTCTTCGCGCCTGAGCAGGATGCCGAGGTTGACCTTCCACGGACCGACCTCGGCGTCCTGCGAGCCGGCCATCCCGGCGAAGACCTGGGCGACGTGATCGAGATCGTGCACGGCCCAGGTCGTCAGCAGCTGGCGGAGCGTGACCTCGCCGAGCGCCGGGTGCAGTCCACGGCGGTCCAGGTTCTCCTCGCTGACGAGCCCCTCCAGCTGCGCGAGGTTCTCGGCGCGGAGCCGGGCGAACCGCTCGAGCAGCTCCTCCAGGCTGGCATCAGCGTCACGCGCGACGTGCGCGAAGCGGTCGAACGTGTGGAAGGGCCGAGACGTGCCGTCCTCGATGATCCGCTTCGCGCGCGGGATCCAGTTCGATTGCTCGCCGGTGATCAGGTGGCCGACCACGTCGCGCGGGCGCCAGCCCCCGGGCACGTCGGGCGTATCGGTCCAGGTCTCCGGCACGCCGGCGAGCAGGACGCGCAGCAGCTCGGGAGTCCGGCGCAGGAGCTCGGTCGTGTCGCCGATGGCGGAGCGACTCATGCCGGGCCGATGCTACACCGCGCCGAGGCGTCGCCCGCAGCCCTTCAATCACGCAGCCCGATCACGAGCCGCCCATCATCGACGCTGACCGTGGTGCCGAATGGCGCGCACGCGGCGCGCAGCCTGCGACCGATCCATTCGGCGTCGTCCCCGCGCGCCAGGCCGGTGTGGCAGAAGTCGAGCGTGAGCGGGACCGCCTCGATGCGTCGCGGGCCGCCTGCGTCGAGGCTCACCAGCCACAGGAGCCCAAGGTCGTTGCGGAGGCGCCCGTCAACGGCGTAGTCGTCGAGGAAGTCGCCGAGGTCAAACAGCACCCGGCCGTGGTGGCCCACGCCGTGGAAGACGTGCGCGGAGTGGCCGGCGACCACCGTGGCGCCGGCGTCTACCAGGGCGCGTGCGGCGGCGCGCACGGGCGGGATCGGCTCCGCGGTCATGTTCGGGCCCCAATGCGGCGTGACGAGGACTGCGTCGGCGGCAGCGCGTGCATGCGCGACCGTCTCCGTGACCCAGGCGGGCATCTCGTGTCGCAGGTCGGCGAACGCCACACCGGGACGGTTCCCTCCCGCGGCGAAGTCCTCCGGGTGGTCGGTCAGGCCGATGACGGCGAGCTGGAACCCGGCGGCCTCCAGCATCACCGGCCGGCGCGCCCGGCTCGCGTCAGGCCCTGCCCCGACCGACGCGATGCCGGCTGCGGCGAGGTGCTCCAAGGTGTCGAGCAACGCATCGGCTCCGAAGTCGAGCGCGTGATTGTTGGCGACCGTGACGCAGTCGACGCCGAGGTCCGCCAGCAGGCGCGCGGCGACCGGCGGCGCTCGGAAGAAGAACGGTTTGCCGGGCGCTGGCCAGGGCGCGCCGCGATCGGAGATGCAGCACTCGAGGTTGAGGACGAACAGGTCAGCCTCCCGGGCGACGGCGACGACCTCGGGCGCGATGAGCGGCTGATGGGGGGTTCGACGGATGCGGTCCGCGACGCCGCGGCCGAGCATGGTGTCGCCGGCGAGCGCGAGGGTGATCACGCCCCGATGGAGTGACTCATGACCCGTCCCGGGTCAGCCGGCGCCGTGCGTCGGCGATCGCGCGCTGCGCGTCGTCCGCGAGGCTGCGCACGATCTCGCCCGCCGGTGCCTCCCGCGCGAGGCGGTGCGCCTGGCCAGCCCAGAGGTTGAAGACCTCGATGTCACCGCGTCGGCGGGCCTCCGCTCGCAGCGGCGCGGTGACGTGGTGGATGTACGGATAACCGACCGGCGCCTGCGCTCCATGCTCGCGCATGAACCGATTCACGAGTCCGCGCGCCAGGCGGCCCGTGAATGCGCGGGTCAGGGCGGTTGGCGTGTCCCTGGCGAGTGCCCGGCGGTGCGCCTCGTTGGTTCCCGCCTCGTCTGCCAGCAGGAACGCGGTCCCCAGCTGCGCGGCAGCGGCGCCCGCCGCCAGGACGGCTGCGAGCGCCGCGCCGTCGCCGATGCCGCCGGCGGCGACCAGCGGGAGGTCGATCTCGGACGCGACGATCCGCGCGAGCGGCACGACGCCGAGACCCTCGGCGTCCACGCGGTCGAGCCACGAGGCGCGGTGCGCCCCGGCCTCGATCCCCTGGAGCACGATTGCGTCGACGCCCGCGTCCCGGGCCGCCCGCGCCTCCGCGACGTCGGTCGCGGTCGCCCAGACCTCGATGCCCGCGGCGCGAAGCGTCGCCACCGTCTCGTGTGGGGGGCATCCGAACGTGAAGGAGAGGACGGCCGGGCGCTCCTCGCGGACGACCTCCAGCTTGGCGGCCCAACCGTCGTCATCGGAGCGCGCCTCGCCGAGCGCCACTCCGAGGCGGACCGCCTCAGGTCGCAGCGACTCGATGTACCCCTCGATGGCCGCACGGTCGACGTCGCCATCCGCCGGCACAAAGAGATTCACGCCGAAGGGCGCCGACGTCCTGCCGCGGATGTCCTGGATCTCGGCCCGCAGCTGGTCCGCGGTTCTGTAGCCGCCGG
>DATADA010000245.1:0-4468 GCA_036258775.1 Candidatus Limnocylindria bacterium
GCCATCCGCAGCGCCGCGCGCGGGCTCCGCTTGCCGACCCGCACCTGGAGCAGCCACAGCCGCCCCTGCTCGATGGTGAACTCGATGTCGCACATGTCGGCGAAGTGGCGCTCGAGCAGGTCGGCGTGGCGGCGCAGCTCGGCGGCAACCTCGGGCATCCGCTCGTCGAGCACCGACAGCGGCTGCGTCGCGTGCCCTCCGGAGACGACCTCCTCGCCCTGCGCGTCGAACATGACGTCGCCGTAGAGCTGCCGCTCACCGGTGGACGGGTTGCGGGTGAAGAGCACCCCGGTCCCCGAGCCCGCGCCCCGGTTGCCGAAGACCATCGCCTGCACCGTGACGGCGGTCCCCAGGTCGTCGGGGATCCCCTCACGGCGCCGGTAGGCGCGCGCCCGCTGGCTGTTCCAGGATCGGAACACGGCCTCGATGGCGGAGCGCAGCTGGAGCCACGGGTCGTTCGGCACGTCGGCGGAGCCCACGATGGCGCGATACGCCTCGCGGAGTCGACGCAGGCAGTCGCTGGCGAAGGCGTCGTCCCCGGCGGCCGCGGCCAACCCGCGCACCGTCGTCTCGTTGAGACCCAGGTTCAGGACGGTGTCCATCATGCCCGGCATCGACACCGGCGCGCCCGAGCGGACGCTGACCAGCAGCGGATCGGCCGGATGGCCGAAGCGGCGCCCCACGCGCTCCTCGAGCGACGCCATGTGGGCGCGCAGCTCGTCGTCCAGCCCGGCCGGCCAGCGGCCGGCGAGGTACTCCCGGCACGCCTCGGTGGTGATGGTGAAGCCGGGCGGGACGGGCAGCGCCAGCCCGTTCGCCATCAGCGTCAGGCTGGCCCCCTTCCCCCCGATCAGCCGCTTCAGCTCCTCCTGCGGGACGGACGGGGGCGCGTCGAAGTCGTGGACGTAGCTCGTCACGGTCAGCCGGGTTCCACCGCACAGCCGATGCCGATATCCTGCATGCTGCTCCACGATCGACATCGCCGCCGCTCCAACGCGGCTCCTCGTCGACGTCTCGCGGGCTCAGAGCTAACCGGGTACCGGCTACGGAGGTCGTGACGATGGCGGTCAGTACGGAAGAGCAGATCCTTGACCAGTTCCTCGGCAACGAGGACTTCCCGATCGAGTGGGCCTCCGATCTCGAGAGAGGGCTGTTCTGGGTCTTCGACGACCTCCATTGCCCCCATCCGCTGAGCCCGATGTTCTTCGACATCGGCGGCTGGTGGCTCACCTGCGACCACATGTTCCGCCGCTTCGGGACCCCGTTCGCCAGCGACTGGATCGCCAAGAACGTCAACGGCTACCTCTATACCGCCGCCATCCCCGCCGATCCGGGCTTCGCCGTCGACGCCATGGAGTACGGGTCGCGCTACGGCGCGCGAGTGCCGCTCGACCAGCGCTACGGCGAGCGGATCGGCGCCTACATGAACGCCGTCCTGCCGACGTACGGCAGCAACTTCGAGGGCTGGTGGCGGCAACGGCTGGTGCCCGAGATGGAGCGGAACTTCGCCTACCTGGAGGAGATGCTCGAGCGGCAGGAGGAGCTGTCGCTGATGGATCTGGCGTGCCTCTTCGAGGACGCCATCGACGTCCATGACCGGCACTGGAAGATCCACTGGATGCTGAACTTCTCGCAGTTCTCCGCGACGATGAACCTGCGGGCCGTCATGGAACGGACGCACGGCCGGATCGACGAGGCGCTGCTGGGTCGGCTGCAGAACTCCGCGAGCGACCGCAACTGGGACTCCATCGAGGCGCTGTGGAAGATGAAGGAGGAGGCGAAAACCGACCCGGAGCTGGCGCAGGCCTTCTCCCACGAGACGGCCGGCGAGATCATCGCCGTCCTCGAGCGCTCCGAGCGCGGCCGCCGATTCATGGCCGAGCGCGTGAAGCCGTACCAGAAGGAGTTCGGCTGGCACGCCGTCTGGAGCCACGAGTTCATCTTCCCGACGGTCTACGAGAAGATGGAGCCGGTGATCGAGCTGGTCCGCGGCTACATCGAGACCGACTACGACTACCACGGGAAGATCGCCGCCCTGGGTGCCGACATCGAGGCGGCCTCGCGGGAGATCCTCGACGGGCTCGAGGGCGAGGCGCTCGAGGAGATGCGCGCCGCGAACGAGGTCAACCTGAAGATGGCGCCGCTCACGCCGGACCACCACTTCTACATCGACCAGGGCGCGAACGCGCACGTTCGGCTGGTGCTTATCGCGATCGGTCGCAAGCTCGTCGCAGCGGGAACACTCGACGAGCCCGACGACGTGATGTTCCTGCGCTACAACGAGCTGCGGGCGCTGATGGGCGACCCGGCCGGGATCGACGCGCGCGCCATCGTCGGCGGGCGCAGGGCGGAGCGCGAACGGTCGTACCAGCTGCGGCCGCCGGCCTGGATCGGCACCGCCACCCAGAGCCAGCTCGACTTCCCGTACCTCAACCTGTGGGGCTTTCCGGAGAAGTTCCATCGCAAGGCGGCGCCGGTCGCCGGCGAGGTGAAGGGCATCGGCGGCTCGCCCGGACAGGTGGAGGGCGTGGCGCGGGTGGTGCTCCGCGAGGACCAGTTCGACGAGGTCCGCGCCGGCGACATCCTCGTCTGCCAGATGACCAATCCGGCCTGGGTGGTGCTCTTCACGAAGATCGTCGGCCTGGTGACCGACGCCGGCGGCATGGCCTCGCACCCGGCGGTCCTGAGCCGCGAGTTCGGGATCCCGGCGGTGGTCGGCACCTCGGTCGCCACCCGGCAGATCAACACCGGCGACCGGATCCGCGTCAACGGCGGAAGCGGGGTGGTGGAGATCCTCGAGACGGCGGCGCGGCCGCGAAGCGACCTGTTCACGGCCTGAGCATCGGTCGGCAGGAGAGATGGTGAGGCAGCCGGTAGCCGAACGCCCGGAGACCGAGCCCGATGCGGCTCCGCTCAGCCCGCTCCAGCAGACGGCGGCGACCGCGACCGACATCTGGAACGACTCGTGCGCGGTCGACGAGCTGACGTACGCGATCGAGCACGGGGCGGTCGGCGCGACCGCCAACCCGACCATCGTCCACGACGTGTGGAAGAAGGACCCCGAGCGCTGGGCGGCGCGGGTCCGCCAGCTCGCTGCGGAGCGGCCGGCGGCGACCGACGTGACGCTGGCCTGGGCGGTCGTGGAGGAGATGTCGAAGGCCGGGGCGCGCCTGCTCGAACCGGCCTTCGAGCGCTTCGGCGGGCGCCAGGGCCGGCTGTCGATGCAGACCGATCCGACGCTGTGGCGCAGCCCGGAGCCGATGCTCGCCCAGGGGCTGCACTTCTCCTCGGTGGCGCCGAATATCGTCGTCAAGTTCCCGGCCACGCGGGCCGGCATCGGCGTGATCGAGGAGGCGACGTTCCGGGGAGTCTCGATCAACTGCACGGTCTCGTTCAGCGTCTCGCAGGCGCTCGCCGCTGCGGAGGCGGTCGAGCGCGGCCTCGCCCGGCGCGCGGCGAAGGGGCTGCCAACCGACGACATGGGGCCGGTCGTCACGGTCATGGAGGGACGGATCGAGGACTGGCTGCGGGTGCTGGCCGAACGCGACGGGATCGCCGTCCACCCCTCGGCGCTGCCCTGGTCGGGAGTGGCGGTCGTCAAGCGCGCGTACCGCATCTTCCGGGAGCGCGGCTACCGCGCCCGGCTGCTGGCGGCGGCGATCCGCCACCACCTCCACTGGTCGGAGCTCGTGGGCGGGGACCTGGTCATCACGCTTCCGTCGATCTGGCAGAGGCGGTTCAACGCCTCGGCGGTCGAGGTGCGCGAGCGGATCGACGACCCGGTCGATCCCCGCCACGTCGAGGAGCTCGCCGCCCGCTTCGACGACTTCCGCCTCGCCCACGAGCCGGATGCGCTGGCCGTCGAGGAGTTCGACACGTTTCCGCCCACGATCCGCACCCTGCGGGCTTTCATCGCCAGCTACCGCGACCTGCTGGCCGCTGTCACGAACGCGCTGCTCCCGAACCCGGACGCGAGGAGCTGACGAGTCCGCCGTGCGGCTGGTGACGTACGGCGTGGGTGGTCGCGAGCGGGTTGGAGTCCAGCTCGACGACGGCATCCACGACGCCGGGTTCGACGGCACCATGGTCGAGCTCATCGCCGCCGGCCACGAGCGACTCGCCGCGGTCGAGCGCCACGCCCGCTCCGCGCCGGTGGTGCCGGACGCCGTGCTGCGTGCCCCGCTGCGACCACGCTCGCTGCGCGACTTCCTGACTTTCGAACGCCACCTGCGCAACGTCTTCTCGCGGCTCCGCCGCGAGATCAGCGAGGAGTGGTACCGGGTGCCGGCCTACTACAAGGGGATGCCGGACACGGTCATCGGCCCCGAGGAGGAGATCCCGTGGCCCGCGTACAGCGACCATCTCGACCACGAGCTGGAGCTGGCCGCGGTCATCGGCGCCGCGGGGCGCGACATCCCGGCCGAGCGCGCGATGGAGCACGTCTTCGGCTGGACGATCTGGAACGACC
>DATADA010000246.1:0-3115 GCA_036258775.1 Candidatus Limnocylindria bacterium
CGGCCGTGTCGTCGATCTGGCGGCCGGTCCGCGAGCGCAACCCGGTCCGCTCACTGATGGTCGTGGTCGCGCATCCGGGCGACGAGTCGTTCGGGTTCGCGGGCGCCATCCTCTCGGCCGTCGCCGACGGCGCCTACGTCGTGGTGGTGTGTGCGACACGTGGCTGGTTCGACCCGCGCCTCGCCCTGAAGCCGCCGGCGCCGGGCGGCAAGAACCGTGACCCGAAGTTCAACCCGGCGGTCTGGCGCAACATCGACACGGTCCGCGAGGACGAGATGCGGCGCTCGGTGGCGCTCCTCGGCGTGCGCGTGCTGCGGATGCTCGACTACGCCGAGGGAACGCTGGACCGGGTCGACTTCGACGAGCTGGTCGGCCGCCTGGTCGAGCCGATCAGGATGCACCGCCCGGAGGTGATCCTGACCTTCGGGCCGGACGGGGCGACCGGTGACGCCGATCACGTCGCGCTGTCCCGCGCGGTCGACGCCGCCTTCGTCCGCGCCGGCGAGCCGCTCGCCCACGAGGACGATCTCGAGGAGGACCAGGTCGCCTGGCGCGCCGCCAAGCTGTACCACCTCGTCGTCCCGGCGGCGCAGGTCGCTCTGCTGGGTGAGCAGGCGCCCGCAGGCTACGGGACGCCCGACGGCGCGACGTTGACGCTCGAGCTGGGCGAGGTCGCGGAGCTCAAGCTGGCCGCCATCGGCCGGCACGTCAGCCAGACGGGCTCGGACGGCCCGTTCGCCGGATGGGCCGCGGACGTGCGCGACCGCTACCTGGCCACGGAGCACTACCGCCTGGCGCGCTCCAACCTGCCCGATGCCGGGCCGCCCGCGGAGTCGTCGCTCTTCGACGGCCTGCGCTGACATCGGCTCGCCGCCGCGCACGCCGTCCGGACGTGCGCCGATCCGGCCACGGCGTCATCGGGCCTGGTCTGGTACGCTCGAACGGCCCGCCCGTTCCCGACACGGAGCTTTCCACCGCCGCATGGCAGACCAGCTCACCAACGAGAACATCCTCACCGCTCTCGGCGGCGTGAAGGATCCCGAGATCGGCCGCGACCTCGTGTCGCTCGGCATGGTCAAGGAGGTCCGGATCGACGGCGCCGTCGTCGACCTCACCGTCGAGCTGACCACGCCCGCCTGCCCGCTGAAGGCGACCATCGAGAACGACATCGTCGAGGCGCTGAGCGGGCTCGGCGCCGCCGCCGTGCGGGTCGACTGGGCCAGCAACGTGCGCCGCACGTTCGGAGGCCCCGCGGCGGACCTGATCCCGGGCGTCCGCAACACGATCGCCGTCGCCTCCGGCAAGGGCGGCGTCGGCAAGACCACGGTGGCGGTCAACCTGGCCGTCGCCCTCGCGCGCGACGGCGCGCGGGTCGGCCTTCTCGACGCCGACATCACCGGGCCGAACGTGCCGCTCATGATGGGCACCCAGGGTGCGCACGTCACCGGCGCCAGCGGTCGGGTCAACCCGGTCGTCAGCCACGGCGTCAAGATGATGAGCATCCAGTACTTCCTGACCGGCGACGCGCCGGTCATCTGGCGCGGGCCCCTGATCCACTCCGCGATCCAGCAGTTCCTGCGCGACGTCGAGTGGGGCGAGCTCGACTACCTGGTCATCGACCTGCCGCCGGGGACCGGTGACGCCGCGCTCTCGATCAGCCAGCTCATCCCGCTCTCCGGCGCGGTCGTGGTGACGACGCCACAGGAGGTGAGCCTGCTCGACGCGCGCAAGGCGATCGCGATGTTCGAGAAGGTCAACGTGCGGACGCTGGGCGTCGTCGAGAACATGAGCGCCTTCATCTGCCCCGGCTGCGGGTCGGAGCACGACATCTTCGGCTCCGGCGGCGGCGCCAAGATCGCACGGGAGCTCGAGCTCGACGTGCTCGGGCGGATCCCGATCGAGCCGGCAGTCCGGACGGGCGGCGACGCGGGCGTCCCGATCACGTCGCCGCAGCACCCCGGCAGCGGCGCATCGGCCGCCAGCGAGGCGCTCCGGGAGCTGGCGCGGGCGGTGGCGGGGCGCATCAGCGTGCAGGCGTCCGCCTTCGCGAGCCCGCCTTCGGCGGTCGCGAGCGCCGCGGCGCGCTAGCCCACCGATCTCCGGCCCCGCGTCGCTCGCGGGCCGGGAGGCTATGCAGGGCCGCGAGCGCGGCCTATCCTGCCCTCGCGATCGGCGTCTGAGGGCCGCTGCCGAACGCGGCGACACCGATTCGCCGACCCGGCGGTCGAGCCGCCGGAGGAGGGAGCTGTCGATCGATGCATCGTGTCGCGGTATCCACTCGCAGTCCCGGCTCACCGGTAGCGCCTCGTGCCGGGCTCGCCGTCGCCGTCGTGCTGGCCCTCGCCGCGTCTCTGCTGGCGCTCCCCGTTTCGGCCGGAGAGCCGACCGGGACCGTCACCGTCGAGAAGTTCGACGCCGAGACCCTGATGCCGCTCGCGGACGCCTGCTTCGTGCTCATCACGGAGGAGACGGGGGAGCCGCAGGGCGGCGAGGTCTGCACGGACGCGACCGGGACCGCCGTCTTCCAGGGAGTGGCCGAGGGCGATTACGTGCTGGTCGAGACCACGCCGCCCCCGGGGTATGCCCCCGCCGAGCCGCAGCCCGTCAGCGTCACGGCGGCCGAGCCAAACCCGACCGTCGAGGTACCGAACTTCCCGCCCCAGGGAGTGCTGGAGATCGACAAGTTCGACTGCACGGGGGCCGAAACGGCCTCGCTCCAGATCTTCGAGAATCCGCAGGAGCCGCCCGAGGGCTTCCTGGATCTGGACGAGTGCGCCATCGGCCAGGCGACCTTCACGGTGGTCGGCGGCGACATGCCGCAGGCCGTCAACCTCGAGACGAACATCTTCGGCTTCACGTTCACCGAGCTCGACCCCGGCGATTACCAGCTGTACGAGACGACGCCGAACCAGGTCGGGCCGGTCGCGTTCACCATCGACGAGAACGACTTCATCTTCGTGGCGGCCATCAACCCCCTCGAGCTGGCGCCGGGGCCGCCCGGTCCCCAGGGGCCGCCGGGTCCCGCCGGCCCGGCCGGTCCCCGCGGCGGCGGCCAACTTCCGGACACCCCCACGCCGCCGCTCACGCCGACGCCGCCGCCCTGGGCGCTGATCGC
>DATADA010000247.1:0-1511 GCA_036258775.1 Candidatus Limnocylindria bacterium
GACCTGTCCACCACGATGCTGCTACTGGCGCTCACGCTGGCGATGCTGATCATCGGTCGGTTGCCGGCGCGCTTCCTGGTCCCGCTCTTCGGCGCCGCCGCCATCGCCACGCCGCTCGCCGTCGGACTGCTGCGGCCCTACCAGCTCCAGCGGCTCGGCAGCTTCCTGGTCGGGGCCGAGCAGTCGCCCACCGGGGCGGGGTGGGCCGTGCAGCAGGCCCACATCGCCATGGGCTGGGGATCCCTCTTCGGCCGGGCGGACGATCCGCTGACCGGCCTGCTCGCCGAGTATCTGCCCGAGAAGGAGACCGACCTCGCGCTGGCGAGCCTGGTCGAGCAATACGGGCTGGTGGCCGGGGGACTCGCGATCATCGCTGCCATCGTGCTGGTCTGGCGGCTCGCGCTGGCCAGCCGGGTGCCGCGGGCCCCGGGAGGAGCTCTCGTCGCGGGCGGCCTCGCGGTCCTGATCGGCGTCGAGGTCATCGTGTCGGTCGGAGGCAACCTCGGCAGGCTCCCACTCGCCGGCGTGCCGTTCCCGCTGGTCAGCTACGGGGGGACGGCCGTCGTCGCGCACCTTGCCGCGCTCGGCGTCGCCCTCGGCGTCCGGCGCGACGGGGCTCGGCGGCAGCTCTGGGTCGTGCCGCGCTGGCACAGCAACCGTCCCCGGCTCGTACGCGCGATCGCGCTGGGGCTGACCGGGCTGCTCGTGGCGTTCGGGCTGCACGCCTGGGATCTGCAGTCCGCCCGCGGCGCGGAGCTGGCAGCAGCCGGCCAGGACCAGATGACGCGCTGCATCCGGATACCCGCCCAGCGCGGGGCGATCACCGACCGGCACGGTGCCCCACTCGCCCTGAGCGCGTCGGCCTCTGAGGCCATCACCGCCGAGGTTCTCGCTGTGCCGAACATCGTGCGGTCCCGGCCGGACGACGTCACCCGGCTCGCGGCGCTCGTCGGGCAGCCGGTCGACGCGGTGCGCGCCGCCCTCGACGGCGCCCCCGCCACCACCCTCGCGCTGCGGGTGGCCGAGGTGCCCCGGCCGGTCGCCGACGCGGTCGCCGCCGCCGGGCTCACCGGAGTGGTTATCGTGCCCGCGGCCCGGCGCTCCTACCCGACGGGCTCGCTGCTCGGTCCCGTCCTGGGGTTCTCCGGGGTCGCTACCCCGAAGGAGACACAGCGCTGGCCGGACCTGCCGTCCGGCGAGATCGTCGGCCGCACCGGGCTCGAGAAGCAGTACGACTCGATCCTGCGCGGCGCGAACGGACGCCAGTGCGTGTACGTCATGCCGACGGGCGAGCCGGTGGCGATGGGGGAACGGGTGGAGCCGATCCCCGGCGCCACCCTGCGGACGTCGCTTGATCTCGGTCTCCAGCGGCAGCTCGTCACGGGCCTCGACGCCGCGCTCAAGGGTCAGCCCCGCAGCAGGATCGGGGCGGCCGTCGCGATGGACGTCCGCAACGGGCAGATCCTGGCGATCGCCAGCCGTCCCTCGTACGACAACAACGTCTACGGCCC
>DATADA010000248.1:0-3781 GCA_036258775.1 Candidatus Limnocylindria bacterium
GGCGATCCGCCACTGGCCGGCCACGAAGCCGTCGACCAGGAAGCTCCCGACCCAGCCGGTCAGCCGCCCCAGTGCCGAGTCGGGCAGGATCCGGCTACGGTCGGCGTGCGACAGCAGCACGTTGTCGTACTCGGGCAGGAAGCGGGTCGGCGCCGGCATCGCGGGATCCGGTCGCGGGGCGTCGGGCAGGTCGAAGAGCTCCCGCCCGACCTCGTCGCGGAACGTCACGAGCCGCGGCCGCAGGCGCTCGACGACCTCGCGGAGCCCCGTCAGCCAGGACCATGTCCGGATGTCGGCGACGTTCGCAGGGCCGAACGCGGCGAGGTACCGCAGAAGGGCCGCGTCGGGCGCCGCGTCACCGTCCGGCGGCCGACCGACCCACCTCTCGAGGGTGGTCCACGTCGGCTGGCCGGAGCGGCCCCACAGCCCGCGCGGCGGGACCTGGACGATCGGCAGCAGGAAGCGAACGGCGTAGCCGAGCGACGCGGCATCGCGGTCCAACGAGTGCTCCCGCAGCAGCCTGCCGAGCTCCGAAGTCGTCCGCGGCGCCCCCTCGAGGAGCGCCCGCCCGGCGCCGACGACGACGTCCACGTCGACGCCATCCAGCCCTCTGCGGAACTGGCTGCTGGCCCACGAGCGCGCCATGACCGGCGCCATGACCGGCCAGAGCGCGAGCGCGTCCCGGTCGGTCACCAGATGGAGCGTGCCGCGCATGAGCCCCAGCCGGACCGCACGCCGACGCTCGACCAGCCCGGACAGCTCCTGCGGGTCGAAGCGCTCGAGACGCGACCAGAGCGCGACGTACGGGTCGAGCGGGTTCTGCGCCTGCATGCCGACGAGGTGCTCGGTCATCCGCTCCGCCGGCATCGACGCGCGGCGCAGCAGGTGCTGGCGGGCGAGCAGCGCGCGGTTCAGGGCGCGCCTGTCCAGGACCGGTCGATCCGTCGCCATCGGGCGGGAGGCGGTTGCCGGGGCCATGCCCGGCCGGCTGTGGCTAGACCTGCTCCATCCGCTGCGCGCCGGCGCTGACGCCGAGCCCGATCGGGCAGGCCACGCCGGTGCTGTGGTCGGGGCAGTAGCCGTTCGGGTTCTTGGCGAGGTACTGCTGGTGATAGTCCTCCGCGAAGTAGAACTCGGGCGCGTCGCGAATCTCCGTCGTGATCGCGCCGAAGCCGGCGCGCGAGAGCTCGCGGGCGTACGCCTCCCGCGACGCCTCTGCCGCCGCCCGTTGCTCGTCGGAGTGGGTGTAGATCGCCGATCGGTACTGCGTGCCGACGTCGTTGCCCTGGCGCATGCCCTGCGTCGGGTCATGGTTCTCCCAGAACCGCCGGAGCAGCTCCTCGTAGGCGACGCGCGCCGGGTCGTACACGACCCGCACCACCTCGGCGTGCCCGGTCCTGCCCGAGCAGACCTCCTCGTAGGTCGGGTTCGGTGTAAAGCCACCCGCGTACCCGGCGGCGGTCACGACCACTCCGGGCGTCTGCCAGAAGAGCTTCTCGGCGCCCCAGAAGCAGCCAAGCGCGAAGTCGGCCACGTCCGTGCCGGCGGGGTATGGGGGCTGGAGCGAGGCACCGTTGACGAAGTGGCGCGAGGCGGTCGGGATGGGGTCGGGCCGGCCGCGGAGCGCCTCCTCGGGGGCCGGCATCTTTGTCTTGGCGGAACTGAAGAGCCACATGCCGGCCAGTCTAGACCGATGCGACCGCTCCGGCGCGACGACCACCCCGCGCGCCGCTCGGTGGCGGCTCGCTCGCGAGCTCCAGGGCCAGCTGCGAAGGCTCCGGCTCGGGAGCGAGCCGGATGCGGCGCCGATCGCCGACCCCGCCACGAGCCCGGAGCTCCCGGAGGCGGGCGTCGAGCGGCCTGCTGTCGGCCGCGGCGAGATAGCCGCTGCCGCTCGCCGGATAGAGGCGCTCGTACCGCGCCAGCTCGTCCGGCCACTCGGCGGCGAGGACGGTCAGGAAGTGATCGCGGGTGCCGGGACGAAGGTTGAGCAGGTTCCACCACATGTGCGTCGCGCCCGCCTCCCGGGCGGCGGCGATGACCGCGCCGAGCTGCGCGGGCGCATCGGTCAGACCGGGGAGGACCGGTGCGAGCGCCAGGCCGGCGCGGATGCCGGCGTCGGTCAGCAGGCGGATCGCCCGCAGCCGCGCCGCGGGCGGCGCCACGCCGGGCTCCAGCCATCGGTGCAGCGCCGCGTCGAGCGTCGCGATCGAGACGTGGACGCTGACCTCCGCCCGCCGCGACGCCTCGGCGAGGACGTCACGGTCGCGCACGACGAGCGGCCCGCGCGTGATGAGGCTCAGCGGGGTCCTCGCCTCGGCCAGCGCCTCGATGCAGCCGCGCGTCAGCCGGTAGCGCCCTTCGGCCGGCTGGTACGGATCGGTCGCGGCGCCGATGGCAACCTCCTCGCGCCGCCAGCTTCGCCTGCCCAGCTCCCGCCGCAGGACGTCGACGACGTTCACCTTCACGCGGACCGACGCGCCGTATGCCTCTCCCCAGGGTCGGTCGGCGCGACGCTCGAAGCCGCGGACGTAGCAGAACGCGCAGCGGTGCGCGCAGCCCATGTACGGGTTCAGGCTCCAGCGGAACGGCATGCCGCTGACGCGGTTCAGCGCGGTGCGGCACGGCTCCTCGCGATACGCGGCACGCATGGGCGGATTATAGAACGGATGTTCGAGCATGCCCGCGTAGACTCAGGCGATGCGACTCGCGTCGGTCACGGCGCTCTGCGCCGGACTCCTCCTCGCCCTCGCCGGCTGCGCCGGGGAAGCCGGCGCACCGACCGACTCGCAGCCGACTGCGGCGGCGCCATCGGCGACCGCCAGCGACCAGCCGGCACCGAGCGCGTCGGGGCCGATGGATCGGCCGACCGAGGGCGCCGGTGAGGAGTCGCAGCCCGACCTCGTCGGCGTCCTCGACGGGGACGCCTCCCTGGAGGGCGGCTGCGCGTGGCTCGAGACGCCGGACGGGGAGAGGTGGCAGGTCATGTGGCCGGCCGGGTACCACGTCATGTTCGACGAGGCCGGGCCGATGTTGATGGGGCCGGACGGCTCGATCGCGGCGGGACCCGGCGACCGGATCGGCGTCACGGGCAAGGAGGCCGGTGAGATGGGGAGCGTCTGCCAGGTCGGCCCGATCTTCCAGGCCGAGGACCTGGTGGCGACTGACCGGTGAGGTGGGCGCTCGTCACGCGCTGGCTGCTCCCGAGTCTGCTCCCGCTCTTCCCGGCGATCTACCTCGTCGTCCTGGCGCAGGGGGTCCTGTTCGTCGCCGCGCTCCCCGATGTCCCGTTCTGGCCCGGCGGCGTGCAGCGGGTCATCGCCTACAGCATCAGCTACGGGATCTTCCTCTGGGTGCTGGCGCTGGTGCCGGCCGTCGTCTTCCTGGCGCTGGTACCCGCCGTCGGAGAGCGAATCGAGCCACGGTGGCGAGCGCTCCTCACCGTGGGCCTGGCGGTGACGATCGGCGCCTCGGCGCTGGCGCTGCTGGTCGCGCTGCTGACCGGAGGCGGGTTCGCCGCCCACTTCGTGCTACTCGCGCCGATCTGGATCCTCTACGGCCTCCTCGTCCAGGTTCCGGCGGGAGCACCGGGCCGGCGCGCCATCCGCGCGGCGCTCGGTGGCGCGACCCTCGGCGCCCTGACGCTGGCCATTCCCTTCCTCGGCGTCGGCGCCCTGCTGTGGGCGGGGCTGCTGATCGGCGACGGGCGGCGGGTCGAGGCCGGATGGGTGCTGGCGAGCGCGGCGGTGATGCCGGCGCTCCTGTTCGCGACCGCCCTCGC
>DATADA010000249.1:0-6519 GCA_036258775.1 Candidatus Limnocylindria bacterium
ACGAGGTGGTCGGCATGGAGGTCGTGCACGACCCCGAACAGGAGCAGCTCCTGGTCGTCACCGAGCAGGGCTACGGGAAGCGGACCCCAGTCAACGACTTCCCGGTAACGCATCGCGCCACTGGTGGCGTCATCGCCAACAGCCTCAACGCCGACACCGGGGGCGTCGCCGCCGTGCGCCTCGTGCGCCACGAGGACGAGGAGATGATGCTCATCACCGAGGACGGCACGATCCTGCGCACCCGGGTCAGCAGCGTGAATCGCTACCGCAGGGCGTCGCGGGGAGTCACCGTCATGCGGCCGTCGCCGGGCGACCGCATCGTGTCGATCGCCCTGTTCGTCGACACCCGACCGTCGTCGCCAGCGTTCGAGGAGCCCTGATCCGCCGACGATGCCGGCGCCGCCTGGGTGAACGGGCGAGCGGCAAGCTGGGCGTGACAGGGTAGAATCGGCGGCGCCCGCACGGGGAGGAGAGAGCGTGCCCGCCGACGCCTACGCCGACGAGTTCAGCATCTACTCCGGGAACGCGAACCGGCCTCTCGCCGAGAAGATCTGCCGCTACCTGAAAACGCGCCTCGGCGAGGCCCAGGTCTTCCAGTTCGCGAACGAGAACATCTTCGTCCGCGTCCTCGAGAACGTCCGCGAGCAGGACGTCTTCCTGGTCCAGCCCACCAGTCGGCCGGTCAACGAGTCGATCATGGAGCTGCTGATCATGATCGACGCCTTCAAGCGCGCCAGCGCGGGCCGCATCACGGCCGTGCTGCCGTACTACAGCTACGGCCGCTCCGACAAGAAGGACCAGCCGCGCGTGCCGATCACGGCGCGACTCATCGCCGACCTGATCACGGTCGCGGGCGCGGATCGGGTGCTCACCATGGACCTGCACCAGGGGCAGATCCAGGGCTTCTTCAGCATCCCCGTCGACGAGCTGACCGCGGTCAACATGCTGTCGGGCTACATCAAGGCCAAGCAGCTCGACGACATGGTGATCGTCAGCGAGCTCGGCTTCGCCAAGAAGGCGCGCAACTTCGCCGAGACGCTGGGTGCGCCGCTCGCCATCGTGGAGAAGCGCCGTCTCGGCAACGTGGACCGCACCGAGGTCATGAACGTCATCGGCGAGGTGCGTGGACGGACGGCGGTGATCATCGACGACGAGATCGACACCGCCGGCTCGCTGATGGAGGCGGTCCAGGCGCTCGAGACGGCGCGCGCCGGTGAGATCTACGCGTGCGCCACCCACGGCGTCTTCAGCGGTCGGGCGCTGGAGCGGATCGAGGGCAGCTCGATCGCCGAGGTGATCGTCACCGACACCGTGCCGCTCCCCGTCGAGGCGGACGCCGGCCGGATCACCGTCCTCTCGGTGGCGCCGCTCTTCGGCGAGGCGATCAAGCGCATCCACCGCGGCGAGAGCGTCGGCGCCCTGTTCAGCTCCGAGGTCGGCATGGTGGAGGAGATGACCTTCTGGGGCCCGGACGACGAGGACGAGGCGCCGGCCATGTCCCGGGCGGCGTACGGCTGACGGCGGACGGTCGAGCCCAGCGTGCGCCGCCGATGCTCGAGCCCTTCTGGATCATCGTCGCGCTGATCGCGATCGCGACCGTGCTGCTCTTCCCGGTGCGCCTGTGGTACCTGTCGCGCTACGACCGCGACGGCGACCGCGAGGAGCCGGAGACGCCCTCGCCGCCGTCGGAGCGGCGCGACTCCGGCTAGGAGATCGGCGCCCGCCCTCCGGTCCCGCTCGACATCTCGGCTCCATGGAGGATCGGGATGCGGCGCGTATACTCACCGTCCCGATGCTGAAGATCTTCAACCGGCTCGTCGACTCGAACGAGCGCGAGGTCAAGCGCCTCCTGCCCATCGTCGACCGCGTCAACGCCCTCGAGCCGGACTTCAAGGACCTCACCGATGACGCGCTGCGCGCGAAGACGGCGGAGTATCGCGCCAGGCTGCGTGACGAGCTCGGCGACCTGACGCTCCCTCCCGAGCAACGCCCGGGAGCCGACGAAGAGGACGAGCTGGGTCTCGCCGGCGCCGATGCGGCCCGCGTCGCCGAGCGACGCCGAGAGCAGCGCAGGCGCGAGTTGAAGCAGATCAACGAGGCGCTCGACGCCGTCCTGCCGGAGGCCTTCGCCGCGGTCCGCGAGGCGATGCGGCGCGCGCTCGGCAAGCGCCACTACGACGTCCAGCTCATGGGCGGGATCGTCCTCCACCGCGGCCAGATCGCCGAGATGAAAACCGGGGAGGGCAAGACCTTCGTCGCTCCGCTCGCCGCGTACCTGAATGCCCTGGTCGGGCGCGGCGTGCACGTGGTGACGACGAACGACTACCTCGCCAAGCGGGACGCCCAGTGGATCGGCGCGATGTTCCACCGGCTCGGGATGAGCGTCGGCTCGATCCAGCACGAGACGGCGTACCTGTTCGATCCCGACTACCCGCAGACCGACGAGCGGCTGCGCAACCTCCGCCCCGGCACGCGCCAGGAGGCCTACGCCGCCGACGTCACGTACGGGACCAACAACGAGTTCGGCTTCGACTACCTCCGCGACAACCTGGTTGTCGACCTCGCCGCGCGGGTGCAGCGCGGCCACTTCTACGCCATCGTCGACGAGGTCGACAACATCCTCATCGACGAGGCCCGCACGCCGCTCATCATCAGCGGCTCGGCGGAGGAGTCGGCCGACAAGTACGTCCAGTTCGCGAAGATCGTGCCGCGCCTGCGACCCGAGGAGGACTACGTCGTCGACGAGAAGTTCAAGCAGGTGGCGATCACCGAGGCCGGGACGGACAAGATGGAGCGCTGGCTCGGGGTCGACAACCTCTTCGGGACCGACTTCTCGCTCGCCCGCCACCTGGAGCAGGCGCTGAAGGCCGAGGTGCTCTACAAGCGCGACCGCGACTACGTCATCAAGGACGGGCAGGTCGTGATCGTCGACGAGTTCACCGGCCGCCTGATGCCGGGCCGCCGCTGGAGCGAGGGGCTCCACCAGGCGGTCGAGGCCAAGGAGAACGTGCGCATCCAGAGTGAGTCGCGGACCCTCGCGACCGTCACCTTCCAGAACTACTTCCGCATGTACGACAAGCTGGCCGGCATGACCGGCACGGCCGAGACCGAGGCGGAGGAGTTCGGCAAGATCTACGGGCTGGAGGTGACGGTCATCCCGACGCACCGGCCGATGATCCGAGCCGACTACGCCGACCTGGTCTATGCCACCCAGCCGGCGAAGTGGGACGCGGTCATCGAGGAGATCGTCGAGGAGCACGAGAAGGGCCGCCCGGTGCTGGTCGGCACCATCAGCGTCGAGGTGAGCGAGATGCTCGGCGAGATGCTCAAGCGGCGCGGGATCCGACACGCCGTCCTGAACGCCAAGTTCCACGAGCGCGAGGCGGAGATCATCGCTCAGGCCGGACGGTCGGGCGCGGTCACGATCGCGACCAACATGGCCGGTCGCGGCACCGACATCCTGCTCGGCGGCAATCCCGAGGGTTTGGCGGCCGAGATCCTCCACAAGCGCGGCAAGAGCGTGCTCGACGCCACTCCCGACGAGTACGCGGCCGCGCTGGCGGAGGCCGACCAGATCTGCGCCGCGGATCGCGACAGGGTGATCGCCGCCGGCGGCCTCCACATCATCGGCACCGAGCGGCACGAGGCCAGGCGGATCGACAACCAGCTCCGCGGCCGTGCCGGCCGGCAGGGGGATCCGGGAAGCAGCCGCTTCTACCTGTCGCTCGACGACGACCTGATGCGCCGCTTCGCGGGCGACCGGGTGAAGGGGATCATGGAGCGCTTCGGCTTCGGCGGCGCCGAGCCGATCGAGTCCGGCATGGTGAGCAAGACGATCGAGGGAGCGCAGACCCGGATCGAGGGCTACAACTTCGACGCGCGCAAGCACGTCGTCCAGTACGACGACGTCATCAACCGCCAGCGCGAGACGATCTACCGCGAGCGGGACCGGATCCTCCGCCAGGCGGACCTGTCCGAGACGGTCCGGACGATGCTGGAGGACGAGGTTCGGGCGCTGGTGGCGGACCACGCCGCCGCCGACGATCCGGCCGAGTGGAACCGCGACGGGCTGCGGACGCAGCTGACAACGATGGTTCCGAGCCTGACCGCCGCCGACCTGCGGGCGATCGACGAGATCGACACCGCGGACAGGCTCGCGACCGCGCTCGCGGAGGCCGTCCTCGGCGCCTACGCGCGCAAGCGGGATGAGACGGGGCCGGAGGGGATGGCCGTGCTCGAGCGGCTGGTCCTCCTGCGTGTCATCGACACGCTGTGGGTCGAGCATCTGACCGCCATCGACGACATGCGGCGCGGGATCAGCCTGCGGGCGTACAGCCAGCGCGACCCGCTCAACGAGTTCAAGATCGAGGCGTACCGGATGTTCGAGGAGTTGACGACCGCCATCCGGCACGACGTCACGCGCACGATCTTCCGGGTCAGCGTCGTGCGTGAGCCCGCCGGCGCGCGCCGGCCGCGCCCGCTCGCCGAGAGCCGTCCGGACGTCCTGGCCGGGGGTGACGGCGCCTCCATGGCACGCACCGCGACGCAGGCCGGCGGAGGGAACGGCGACGGCCAGGGACCATCGGCCAGACAGCCGGTGCGGGCCGGGCAGAAGATCGGGCGCAACGATCCGTGCTGGTGTGGTTCGGGCAAGAAGTACAAGAAGTGCCACGGCGCCTGATCCCTCGCGGGGTTGGCATGCCTCGAACCACTCGCTACCATGCCGCGAACGGCGATCTTCGGGCCGCGGTGAGCTCGAAGCCCGGCGCAGCTGGAGGTGCTCGTGAAGCAGCTGACCGAACCAGCCAGGGCCCCCGTCAGGCTCCCGGTCTCGACGACGGCCCACCTCCCACCGGTCACCCGCTTCCGAGATCCAGACCTCCCCTACGAAGACCTCATCACCTGCGAGCGCGACTGCATGCGGTGCAGCTACGCCGCGACGCTGGACTGCGACGGGAACTGCGGCGTCTGTCCGCGGCAGAGCTACTGCCCGTGTGTGAATCCCGCCAAGGTCAAGGTGAAGGCGCGGCTCGACTTCGAGCTCCCCGTCCTCGCCGCCAGGGGCGCATAGGCGCGGGGGAGCGATGGATCTGATCAAGGACGAGGCACGGCGGCTCGCCGGACTCGTGGCCGATACGGCGGTGCGTCTTTGACCTCGCCTCGAAGGAGGCCGAGCTCGACGAGCTGACCCGTCGCTCGTCCGAGCCGAATCTCTGGGACGACCCCGCCGGCGCGCAGGCGCTGCTCCGTCGCCTGGAGGAGCTGAGAGCCGAGCTCACGTCGTGGCGGGAGCTCGCGCGCCGGGCGGACGGCCTGGCCGAGATGGCCGAGCTGGCGGGGTCGGACGTCGGCGCCGGAGCCGGGCTGGAGGCCGACCTCGCCCGGGACCTCGACTCGCTGCGCGCCGACTGGAGCCGGATGGAGCAGCAGCTGCTCCTCTCGGACCCGTACGACGAGCGGCCGGCGATCGTCAGCGTCCACGCCGGCGCGGGCGGCACCGAGAGCCAGGACTGGGCCGAGATGCTGCTGCGCATGTACCTGCGCTGGGCCGAGCGAAAGCGGTACCGCACCGAGATCCTCGACCAGACCGAGGGCGAGGAGGCGGGACTGAAGAGCGTCACATTCGCCGTCGACGGGCGCTGGGCGTACGGCCAGCTCAGGAGCGAGCGGGGCGTCCATCGGCTCGTGCGGATCAGCCCGTACGACTCCCAGAAGCGGCGCCACACGAGCTTCGCCCTGGTCGAGGTGATGCCGGAGGTGGCGGAGGACGCGGAGGTCGAGATCCGCGACGACGACCTGCGGGTCGACACCTACCGCGCCTCGGGGGCGGGTGGCCAGCACGTCAACAAGACGGACTCCGCCGTCCGGATCACCCACCTGCCGACCGGCATCGTCGTGAGCTGCCAGAACGAGCGCAGCCAGCACCAGAACCGGGAGCGGGCGCTGGCCATGCTGCGGGCGAAGCTGGTGGAGCGGCAGGTCGAGGAGCGCGAGGCGGAGCGGCTCCGGCTGCGCGGAGAGCACGTCGAGGCCGGCTGGGGCAACCAGATCCGCTCGTACGTCCTGCAGCCGTACACGATGGTGAAGGACCTTCGCACCGGCGTGGAGAGCTCCAACCCGACCGGCGTCCTCGACGGCGACATCGACCCGTTCATCGAGGGCTACCTGCGCTCCCGGGTGGGTGCCGTTCCGACGCCCGGCTGACGAGGCGGGATCGTCCTATCCGTCGTGGGCCGAACGGACCGGGTCCGGACACCGGACCCGGTGCTAGCATGGCGCGCGACCGATGGCCGTGACGCTCCTCCGCCGGCCGGATCCGCCGGCGACGGCGGTGACCGGCGAGCCGATCATCAGCATGGTCGACGTCGGCATGACCTACCCGAACGGGAAGGTGGCGCTCGCCGACGTCAACGTCGTCATCCCCGGTGGCGATTACGTCTTCCTCGTGGGGCCGTCGGGCGCCGGCAAGAGCACGTTCATCCGGCTGCTCATCCGCGAGCAGCTGCCGACGACCGGGCG
>DATADA010000250.1:0-2903 GCA_036258775.1 Candidatus Limnocylindria bacterium
CACGTCCAGGTTCGGCATCTCAAGGATCTTGCGGATCTCGGCGTGGATCTTCCGTTCCTCGCCGGTCCAGCGGTCGTCACCCATGACGTCGATCTGGGGCACGACGCTGTCGGCGATCCGGCCGTGGAAGGGCGAGCGCTCCGCCGGCGCGCGCTCTCCCGCGGGCTGCGCCCGCTCGGTCTGCCACGCGTCGAGCCCCGCGCGCCCGGCGCCGGTCACCGCCTGGTAGCTGGCCAGGTCGACCGCCTCGAGCCCGGCGACGTCCCGGATCGGCGCGAGGGCCACGACCGCCGCCGCGGTCGTGCAGTTCGGGTTCGCGCCCAGGTTGCCGGTGTAGCTGCGCAGGACATGCGCGTTCGCCTCGGGAACGACGAGCGGCACGCGGGGGTCCAGGCGGAAGGCGCTCGAGTTGTCGACCACCAGCGGCACGCGCCGGCCCGGTCCCGCCATGATCTCTCGGCTCACCGCGCCGTCGGTGGCCAGGAAGAGCACGTCGAGCTCGCCGGCGGTCGTGTCGTCGAGGACGCGCACCGGGATCGCCGTCCCGCCGTAGCCGACGGATCCGCCCTGCTCGTGCCCGAACAGCCGGAGGCAGGCCGGCGGCAGGCCGGCATCGGCCAGGATCGAGAGGAAGACGGACCCGACGACGCCACGGGCCCCCGCGACGCCGACGGTCGGCCAGGCGGCGCCGTCGTTCACGCCGCCGCCTCGACGCGTGCGAAGAGGATCGGCCGCTCCCCGGCCACCAGCCGCGCGACGTCGGCGTAGACGGCGCCCGCCGTCACGCGCCCGCCGGCTCCGGGTCCGCTGATCCGAAACGTTCCCGCCTCGCGCACCTCGACCTCCAGCAGATTCTCGATGCCCGCCGTCCGCGCCAGCGCATCGTCGCGCTCCAGCTCGACCGGTCGCACTCGCATGAGCGCCTCGGTCGCCTCGCCGACGAGCCTCACCACGCGGCCGGGCTGCACTTCGACCCCGACGATACCCGAGGCATCCACCTGCCGTTCCCCGCGCCAGCGGCCCCACGCCACCGAGCCGAGGACGGCGAGCTTCTGAGCCGCGTCGCGGCCCTCGACGTCGAACGACGGATCGGCCTCGGCGTATCCGGCCGCCTGCGCCTCGCGCAGCGCCTCGTCGTACGAGCGGCCGGCCCCCATGGCGCTGAGGATGTAGGTGGTCGTCGCGTTGACGACGCCGCGCAGCCGCTCCACCTCGCCGCTCGCGGCGAGATGCGCCAGGAACTCGATCATCGGCGTGCCGCCTCCGACGCTGGCAGAGGCGAGCAGCGCGGCCTCATGCTCGGTCGCGAGCTCCGCGAGCTCATCGCCGGCGGTCGCCAGCAGCGCCTTGTTGGCGGTGACGTAGGGGAGCCCCCGCGCGAGCGCCATCCGCGACCAGCGGTCGGGCCCGTCCAGCCCGCCGGCCAGCTCCACGACGGCGTCGACTCCCTCGAGCGCCCGCTCCGGCGGTCCGAGGGTGACGCCCTCGGGAAGCGGCACGACCCGCTCGCGGGACGGGTCGCGCACCGCGACCACCGTCAGCTCCACCGGCAGCGGCCCGCGCCGCACGAGGTGGCCGAAGGCCGCCCCCACGGTTCCCCAGCCGATGAGGCCGATGCGCAGGCGCTGCACCGACGCAGTCTAAGCGGCGCCCTTCCCCGCTCGGCGTCCGGCTCACCCTCGAGTGGCCCGCGCCGGTAGACTGAGGCGATGGGCGCCACCGAGACCGTCGATCTCTTCTTCGAGCTGATCAACGAGGACCGGCGGGAGGACGCGGTGAACCTCTTCGCCGACAACGCCGTGCTCGGCATCTCGACGCCGGGGTCCGACGAGCGCACCAACCTGCGCGGGCGCGATCGTGTCGGCGGCTGGTTCCTGCGTGCCGGGGACGGCTTCCGCCTCTATCCGAACGAGGGTCGGAGCATGGGCGCGAGCTACATCGCCGACGTGACCGTGATCCGGCCGGGCGCCCGCGCCATGCAGGTCGAGGCGAACTTCCGGGTCGAGGGCGGCAAGATCGTCAGCCTCTTCCTCCAGCCGAACTGAGCCTGCCGGGCGCCCCGGGACAGCTCCGCGCCTTCGTCAATCGTCGTCCCCGCCGCCGCCACCTCCGCCGCGGCCGCCGCCATCGTCCTCGCACTGATCCACGAGCTCCCTCATCTGGTCGCGCGCCTCGCCACGCCCCATCTCGACCAGCTGCTCCGCGGTCAGCGGCGACGCGACGCCGCACCGCTCGGCGAACTCGTCCAGCAGATCGGTGGCCCAGCCCGGGACCGGCGCGGCAACGGGCGTCGGTGTCGGCGTCGGCAGCGGCGTGGCGACCGGTGTCGGGGACGGGCTGGGTGGCGGGGTCGGACCGGCGGTCCCATCGCCGTCCCGGGGCCCGAGGAGTGCGAACGCGATGCCGCCGAGCGCCAGCGCCGCGGCGAGCGCGACGAGCGCCGGCCACGCTAGTGACGGTCGCGCTCGAGGCGATGGCGGTGATGCGGCCGGTCCGTATGGTGGCGGCACCGGGCCGGCACCGGCGGCGATGGGGACAGGTCGCGTCTCGGCCTGCGTATCGGCCGCACGGGAGCCCGCCACGCCGGCAGCCGGCGCCGGCAGCGCCGCTGGAACCAGCGCCTCGGCGGTATCGGTCCGGCCCGCGACCCAGCCGCGAAGCGCATCGGCGACGGCACCGGCATGGAGCGGTCGGTCCGCGGGCGAGGGCGCCAGGCAGGCGCCGACCACGCCCGCCAGCGCGGGATCGACCTCGGGCATCGGCGGCGAACCCGACCGCTGAGCCTCGGCGATGGCGACAGGCGTTGCGCCGTGGTACGGCGGCCGCCCGGTGAGAGCCTCGTGCAGCGTGGCGCCCAGGCCCCAGAGATCCGTCCGCGGTCCGACGGCGTCGCCGGCCAGCTG